>JACQAG010000009.1 GCA_016195085.1 Pseudomonadota bacterium
CAAGCTGGCGGCGGCGGTGGGCAAGGACGGCGCCGCCGAGCACCTCGCCGACGCCGCGCATCTGCTGCTCGACCAGGCACGCCTGCTCGAAGGCGAGCCGCTGCCCGACCCCGCCGCCTTCGCGCGCCGCCTGACAGCGGTGATGGCGCGCGGCGTGTAACGTACGCAGTCTCGAAACGGCTGCTGCTGTGCAGCCATCAGCATAGTCGTCCTTCGATATTTGGATCGTCATTGCTGAGCCGGGGACGTCTGCGTAGGGGCCGGTTTCCAACCGGCCCGCATTTGCGCCGATGGCACCGGCGCCGGGCGGGTCGGCGACCCATAGGCGCTAACATAAGGCGGCTCTGTTCGCGTCGAGTTGTCGTCGTCGTCGTCGTGGCGGATCGGCGAGGTGGCGGTGGAGCCGGGGCGCGGCGGCGCGGCAGGTCTCGAAGGTGAAGGGCCCGATGATGGCGGCAAGGATGACCGTCTCAAGCAGCATGCGCTGGACGCGCCAGAGCGAGGTCGTTCGCTGCGGGGCTGCGGTCGGCGCAGGGGGGAGAGTCGAGGAAGAGTCCTGTCATCTCTTCCAGCAGCAGCGCGGCGATGAGCTTGGCGTAGATCCAACATCGGGCGAGATCGGGGTCTTTGGCCGGCAGTTGGTCGAGATGCAGGAGGCTCTTCAGCCGCTTGAAGAGGAGCTCGATCTGCCAGCGCAGGCGATAGAGGGCGAGGATATCGGCGGCGGTGAAGCTGGCGGCATCGAGCGAAGTGAGCAGCAGCACGTAGCCGGCAGCGCGCAGGGTCTGCGGCTGCAGCGTCTTGCCCTGCTTGCGGCTCTTGCGGCTGGCGCGGCGGCGGCTGCGTTCGGCCTCGGCCGCGCTCAGCCGCCGCGCCACCAGGCGTACCGGCAGAAGCTGCGTCTGGGCGCGGTCGCGCGAGATCGTCAGCGACAGGTCGGCCGTGCCCTGCTCGGGCACGGCGTCGAGCGCGGCGAAGAGATCGAAGGGCGCGCCGTCCGCGTGGCGCAGCCGCACGGAGTTCCAGCCCGTCCGCACGATGAAGTCGGCGCCGCGGGCTGCCACGTCGGCCAAGTCGCCGGCCTTGGCGTAGCCGCGGTCGCCGATCTCGATGTCGCCCGGGCCGCAGGCAAACCGGCCCAGGCTCTCGCTGCCGCGCCCGTCGCTCAACTCCAGTTGCTCGATGCGCGGCTGCGCGCCCAGCCGGCAACCCACATGCACCCGCCAATCGGTCTTGCGGCTGCCCGGACACGACAGCGTCGTCGCGTCGACCAGACGCCAGCGGCGCTCGCCACCCGCGCCAGCCGATCCCGACAGGCGGGCCGACAGAATGGCGCCGACGATCTGGCCCAGCCAGTCGGCCGCGCCGCGCAGCCGATTGAGCAGCGCCACATTCGAAAGCCGGGCCAGCGCCCCGACCTCCGCCCACGCCGCCGCGCCCCGCAGCGACAGACCGCACACCGCGTAGCCGAGCGTCAGCCGCAGCAGACTCGCCGCGTCGCGCACCCCCCGCCGGCGACGCAACGCCCCGCTCGATCGTGCCGAGGCCTCCAAGTCCAGCGTCGCCGGCAACAGCGCCAACAAACTGGACGGCTCCATGTCAGTGATTCGTTCGGGAGTCATCCCATCTTGAATCACAGCCCGATTCCGCCCGTCAATCCCTTATGTTAGCGCCTATGGGTCGGAGACCCACCCCTACGCATTTGATGAGCGGATCGCAGTCACTCCGCCGCCGCGGGTCGCGCCTTCCACGAATCGACGTAGTCGCGCCACTCGACGCCCTGCGGCATCTCGGCGATGGTCAGCGAGTCTCGGGTATCGAACATGACGGCGACCTCGTCGAGCATATGGCCGCCCTTCGCCCTCTCGGCCAAGGCCCAGGCCTTCGGATGCGGCCCGTGCGTGAAGCCGCAGGGATGCAGCGTCATCATCCCCGGATGGATGTTGTCGCGCGACATGAATTTGCCGTGGTGATAGAAGATCGCCTCGTCGTAATCGTCGTTGTTGTGGAAAAACGGCAACTTTAGCGCGCCGGGATCGCTCTCGGCCGGCCGCGGCGTGAAGGTGCAGACGACGAAACGGCCGGCGAGGAAGGTCGTATGCGCCGAGGGCGGCAGGTGGACGCGGTGGCTCATCAGCGGCCTGATATCACGCCAGTTGAGCCGCACCGGCGCGAGATCGCCGTGCCAGCCGACCGCGTCGAGCGGGTTGAACGGATAGGTGACGGTGGTGAAGGCGCCGTTGCGCTTGATGACGACGCGCGTCTCGTGCTCACCTTGCTGCGCGTGGAACGCCTCGTCAATCGCTGGCACGTCGAGCACCGCGGGATCGAAGATGGCGTGGCGGCCGACCAGCCCCTTGTCCGGCAAGCTGTAAGAATCGTTCGTCGCCTCGGCGAGCAGCGCGGTGACTGGGCTGCTCGCCTCGATCCGCCACATCGTGCCGCGCGGCAGCATGATGTAGTCGCCGGCGCGGAAGGCAAGGTGCCCGTAGTCGCAGAATAGATGCCCCTCGCCCTCGTGAACGAAGATCAACTCGTCGCCGTCGCCGTTGCGCGCCAGCGCGTCCATGCGGCCTTCCATGCGCCAGTAACGCAAGCGGACATGCGCGTTGTAAAGCAGCTCGGTCGCCTCCCACGGCGTGTTGGAGAGGTGGTTGATTCTGGTCAGATCGAAGGCGCGCGGCCGCAGATCGCCCTGCCATTGCGTCCAGCCGGTCGGCGGATGGGTGTGATGCATCTGCGTCGCCGGGCCGAAAAAACCATCCTTGCTGATCTCGCGCTCATAGGTGCCAGCCGGCATGTCGGCATGGGCCTGGCGCGACGCGCGGCCTTCGGCGCGCGGGAAGGAAATCCAGTTCTTCATGACTTGATCACTCCTCTGCGGATTTGATCGAGCTCGATCGATTCGAACAGTGCCTTGAAGTTGCCCTCGCCGAATCCCTCGTTGCCCTTGCGCTGGATGATCTCGAAGAAGATCGGACCGATCACCGTCGTGGTGAAGATCTGCAGCAGCAGGCCGGCGCCTTCGGTCGGCGCGCCGTCGATGAGGATCTGGCTCTTCTTGAGCCGCGCCAAGTCCTCGCCGTGGCCGGGCAGGCGCGCGGCGATCATCTCGTAGTAGGTCGCCGGGGTCGGCATGAACTTGACCTTGGCCGCGCGCAACCGATCGATGGTCGCGTAGATGTTGTCGGTGCCGAGCGCGATGTGCTGGATGCCCTCCCCTTTGTAAGCGGCGAGATATTCCGCGATCTGCGACTTGTCGTCGGCCGACTCGTTGATCGGGATGCGGATCTTGCCGCACGGGCTGGTCATCGCCCGCGAGCGCAGGCCGGTGACCTTGCCCTCGATGTCGAAGTAGCGGATTTCGCGGAAATTGAACACGCGTTCATAGAATTTCGACCACTGATCCATGCGTCCGCGATGGACGTTGTGCGTCAGATGATCGATATAGCTGAGCCCGGCGCCCTTCGGCTGCGGCTCGACGCCAGGCAGCGGCCGAAAGTCGATGTCGTAGATGCTGCCGACCGACCCGTAGCGATCGACGAGATAGATGAGGCTGCCGCCGATCCCGGCAATTGCCGGAATGTTGAGCTCCATCGGCCCGACCCGCCCCTCGACGGGCATGGCGCCGAGCGACAGGGCGCGGCGGTAGGCGGCTGCGGCGTCCTTGACGCGGAACGCCATGGCGCAGGCCGACGGGCCGTGCACGCGGGCGAAGGACTGGGCGAAGCTGTCGGGCTCGGCATTCACCACGAAGTTGACGTCGCCCTGGCGGTAGAGCAGCACGTTCTTCGAGCGATGCTTCGCCACCGCCGAGAAGCCGAGAGATTCGAACAGCCGGCCGAGCGCGCGCGTATCGGTCGCCGTGTATTCGACGAATTCGAACCCGTCGGTGCCCATCGGGTTGGGACCGATGGCGGCGCGCGCCGCTTTGACCGAGGGCCGCGTCCGCGGCCGGAGCGCTAGTCTACGCGGCACTTTCGCCGCCGGCTTTGCTCTGGCAAGCGCCATGATCTTCGCTCCTTCGCAGCGCAATCATTCGCGCTTCGGACCCCTTGACTGCGGAGTCCTTGACGCGGCGATACGTGTCAGAATAATAGTTACAAATGAAACTAATTGCAACCGGAATCGCCGAATCCGAGGCCGGCCCCGACGAGCCGTTCCGGCTCGAGCGGTTCATTCCTTATCGACTGTCGGTGCTGACGAACCTGCTCAGCCGCGCAATCGGCCGGCTCTACGGCCGCCGCTTCGGCCTCGCCATTCCGGAGTGGCGCGTCATGGCAGTGCTCGCCCGCTTCGCCCCACTTGCGGCGGCCGAGCTTTGCACCCGTACGGCGATGGACAAGGTCCAGGTCAGCCGCGCCGTGGCGCGGCTCAAGGCGGCAGGGTACATCGTGCGCTCGGTCGACACCGCGGATCGGCGGCGCTCGCGGCTGCGGCTATCGTCCTCGGGCCGCGCCGTGCACGACGCCATCGTGCCGATGGCGCGCGCCGCCGAAGCGAAGTTCATCGCCGATCTGGCGCCCGCAGACCGCGCCACGCTGGACCGGCTGCTCGGCCTCCTGCTTGATCGCGCGCAAACGCTCGACGCTGCCGGCAACATTGCCGACAAGACGTAGCCGCGGCTTCCGACCGCGAGGCAACCACCGATCGCTCCGACCGTTAGGTCGGTTACGCATTGACAGACCAGACCATGGCCGTCGACGGCAGACGGCGATGCGGCTCAGATGTAATAGCTCGTGAGCGGCGGGAAGCCGTTGAAGCCGACCGAGGCGTAGGTCGTCGTATAGGCGCCGGCGGCCATGATCTGGATCTTGTCGCCGACCGCGAGGTCGAGCGGGAGCTGATAGCCGGCGGCATCGTACAGCACGTCGACCTCGTCGCAGGTCGGGCCGGCCAGTACGACCGGACCCTTCGGCCCGCCGTCATGCGGCGTCTTGAGGCGATACTGGATCGCCTCGCCCATCGTCTCCGGCAGCCCGCCGAACTTGCCGATGTCGAGATAGACCCAGCGCCGCTTGTCGTCGTAGCTCTTGGTCGAGATCAGCACCACCTCGGCCTGGATCACGCCGGCATCGCCGGCGACGCCGCGGCCGGGCTCGACGATCATCTGCGGCAGGTTGTTGCCGAAATGCTCGGTCATCGCCTTCATGATCGCTTCGCCGTAGGCGTCGAGCGTCGGCACCCGCGTGCGGTACTTGGCCGGGAAGCCGCCGCCGAGATTGATCAGCTTGAGCTCGATGCCCTTTTCGGTGAGCGCGGTGAACAGCATCTTGGTCTTGCCGAGGGCAACATCCCACTGCTTCAGGTCGCGCTGCTGCGAGCCGACATGGAACGACACGCCGTGCGGGTCGAGGCCCATGTCGCGGGCGCGGACCAGCAGGTCGCACGCCATATCGACGTCGCAGCCGAACTTGCGCGACAGCGGCCAGTCGGCACCCTCGCCGGTCATGAAGATGCGGCAGAACACGCGCGCGCCCGGTGCCGCACGCGCCAGCTTGTCGAGCTCGGCCGGGCTGTCGAAGGCGAACAGATTGACGCCGTGGCGGAAGGCGGCGGCGATGTCCGGCTCCTTCTTGATGGTACTGCCGAAGGACAGCCGCTGGGCGCCGATACCGAGCGCCATGCACTGCTCGATCTCATAGATCGAGGCAGCGTCGAAGTTCGAGCCGAGTCCCTCGAGCACGCGCAAGATCTCCGCCGCCGGATTGGCCTTCACCGCATAGTAGATTTGCGCCAGCGGCAGCGCCTTGTGCAGGCGCTTGAAGTTGTGAGCGATGACGTCGAGGTCGACGACGAGGCACGGCGACGGCGGGTTTTGCTCGGCGAGAAATCGCGCGATCTTCGGTGTCATTTTCTTCGTGGTCCTTTCCGCACGAGAAGCGAGGCTCGTGGCGGCCGAGGACGGTGCGCGCGGCGTGCGGGCTTGCGTGCGGTAACTTGCGGTTCCCGACCTTGGCCGATCACCGAGTCGCCCCGGCCCCAGACCAAGTCGGTTCCAACAACCAGCATGCCCACCTCCTGCGCGAAACCGTCCAAATACTCGGCCGGCACAAGGGAAGGACGCCTAACGTCGTTGCTTAAACCACCGGGGGCCAGAGGCACGTGCGGATGCGTCGAGTCCTATATAGCGAAAATCTGGTGTATGAAAAGTAAAAAAGCGATTTCGAGGAAAATTTTTCTACTGCGGCGAGTCGGATCGGCCTGTCCCACCAAATCTGACGATCGGCGCGCGGTGACGGCCGACAAAATGAGCAAGCGGGATCAAACGACGCCCGGGTAGTCTCGGCGGCGCCGGAGGAAGCATGAGCAAGCCCGACACCACCCGTGACTACGGCCGCCGCATCGAGCGCGTTGTCGCCTTCATCGGCGCGCATCTCGATGACCCACTCGATCTCGGCCGACTCGCTGAAGTCGCCTGCTTTTCGCCATACCATTTCCACCGCGTCTACCGGGCCATTGCCGGCGAGACGACCGCCGACACGCTGCGGCGTCTACGACTGCATCGCGCCGCCTATGGCGCGACGCCGGCGGCGTACCGTAAGCGCGGCCGGCTCGTGTCCGTCGGTCCCATCCCCGTAACACAGGAGAGTCTCATGTACGAAGTCTCCATGCGCGAGCTCGCACCGGTGCGTCTTGCCGCGCTGCGCCATGTCGGACCCTACATGGGGATAGGGCCGGTGTTCGAGCGGCTGTCCGCCTGGGCGGGCGGGCGCGGCCTCATCGGTCCGTCGACGCGTGCCTTCGGCATCTACTACGACAATCCCGAGGCCGTGCCCGCGAATCAGTTGCGCTCAGATGCGGGCATCACCGTCGGCCCTCAAGTTGAGGTGGATGGCGATGTACGGTTGATCGACCTCGCCGGCGGGCGGCACGCGGTGTTCGTTCACAAGGGACCGTACGCCGAGCTCGAATCCGCCTATCGCTGGGCCTGCAAGCAGTGGCTGCCGCAGAGCGGCGAGGAACCGGCCGACCGGCCGTGTTTTGAGGAGTACCTCAACGATTGCCGGGCCTTGCCGCCAGCCGAATGGCTCACGGCGATCTGCCTGCCGCTCGCCGAGCGTGGACGCAGCGCGATGGCTTCGTGAGATGTTGGCATGATGTCACGGACCGGCAGAGCGCGGTGCCTCGCGGCGGCTACCTTGTTGGCGATCGGCACTAGCTTGCCTCCCGCTAACGCAGAGGGCATGACGGCCGGGCTTGTCGGTCGTACCTTGGTCGATCCCGTCGAAGGCGGGCCGATGTCGGTCTTCGTCGCCTATCCGAGCAGCGGGCCCGGCGGCACGGCGCAAATCGGCCCATACACGATTGAAGGCGCGCGCGGCGCGCCTCCGGTGGCCGGCCGCTTTCCGCTCATCGTGATCTCGCATGGCACCGGCGGGTCTCAGCTCGGCCATCACGACAGCCTGACGGCGCTGGCGCGCGCCGGGTTTGTCGCCGTAGCTGTCGAGCATCCGCGCGACAATTACCGCGACGACAGCGGATTCGGCACCGATCTGCAGCTCATTGGCCGCCCGCATCACATTGTCGCCCTGATCGACGGGGTCCTTACTGATCCCACCCTGGGCCCAACGATCGACCGCGCGCGGATCGGCATGGCCGGCTTCTCGGCCGGCGGCTACACCGCCCTGGTGGTCATCGGCGGCCGCCCAAATTTCGCCCTCCGCGCCGAGTACCGCCAGGCCGTGCCCGACGATCCGTTGATGGCCCGCGCTGCCGCTGCTGGCTCGGCGCTTCGCAAGTCGGGGCTCGAGCTGGTCGGCGACCCGCGTGTGCGCGCCGCCTTCATCATGGCGCCGGCGCTCGGCTTCCTCTTCGACCAAGCGGCCCTCGCCGAATTGCGCGTGCCGGTGCGGCTCTATCGCGCTGGCGCCGACGAAGTACTACGCCACCCATGGCATGCCGAGCGGGTGCGGCAAATGTTGCCGACGCCGCCGGAATACGAAGTGATCGAAGGGGCTGGGCATTACGTCTTCCTCGCGCCGTGCGCCGAGGCCCTAATGGACGCGGTGCCGGAAATTTGCCGCGATCCGCCCGGCATCGACCGCGCTGCCATCCATGCCCGGCTCAACGCCGAGATGGTCGACTTCTTCCGCCGCGCCTTAGGCCAACCGTAGTCGCTTTGATCTGAGCGACGCTGATTGCCAGCCCGGCCGGCCATGGTATAACCGCCGCGAGCGGCATTTCGCCGCGCTCTCTCACGGCGAACGGATTGCGCGTGGCTTCCCGACCGACGATCTCCATTCTCAGCTTACCCAGCGTCAATATGCTCGGTGTGCGGCAATCGCAAATCTGCGGCCGCGAGCAATTCCGGCATCGCTCCTATGTAAGTCCCGTCGCCCACAGCGTAATCTGCGGCCTGGGGTGCCACGGTTACCTCTACGCGCTCGCTGCCTTGTCGCGCATCGTCGGGGGCGAAGCCTGATGCCAGAAAAGAAATTCGCAGTCGATCCAGACCTCATCCGCAAGCTTGCCGAAATCCTGACCGAAACTGGTCTCGGCGAGATCGAATATGCCGAGGGCGAGCGGCGCATCCGCGTCGCCCGGCCGGCGGCGCATGCCGCGGCAAACTCCACGCCGCCCATGGCTGCGGCGACGATCGCGGCCGCGTCGGCTGCTCCGTCGAGCGAATCCGATGCGCCGCCGCCGGGCGCCATCACCTCGCCAATGGTCGGCACCGCTTTTCTCGCGCCCGAGCCCGGAGCGACTCCCTTCATCAAGGCGGCGGAGAAAGTCAAGGAAGGGCAGACGCTGCTGATCATCGAGGCGATGAAGGTGATGAATCCGATCAAGAGCCCGCGCGCGGGGACGGTATCGCGAATCCTCGTCACCGATGGCGCGCCGGTCGAGTACGGCCAGCCCCTGCTGGTGATCGAGTAGATTTCGGACCGGGCCATTGGACGCGCCCGCGCATGTTTGAGAAAGTCCTCATCGCCAACCGCGGCGAAATCGCGCTGCGCATCCACCGCGCCTGTCACGAATTGGGCATCGCCACGGTTGCCGTGCATTCGACAGCGGATGCGGATGCCATGCATGTGCGCCTCGCCGACGAAAGCGTCTGCATCGGCCCACCGCTGGCGCGCGACAGCTATCTCAACGCCCACGCCATCCTCTCCGCCGCCACCATCACCGGCGCCGAGGCGATTCATCCGGGCTACGGCTTCCTTTCGGAGAATGCCGACTTCGCGGCGATGGTCGAGGAGCACGGTTTCGTCTTCATCGGGCCGGCGCCCGAGCACATCCGCATGATGGGCGACAAGATAATGGCCCGCCGCGCCATCGCCGGCCTCGGCATCCCGGTGGTGCCCGGCACCGGCGGGCCGGTCTCCGACGCAGGCGCCGCTCAACAATTCGCCGACTCCGTCGGCTACCCGGTGCTGATCAAGGCGGCCGGCGGCGGCGGCGGCCGCGGCATGAAAGTGGTGGCGGATCCCGGCGACCTCGCCGAAGGACTCAAGCTCACACGGGCCGAGGCAGCGTCAACGCCTTCGCTCAATGCCGGCCAGCGCGACGAGCTCGGCGCCATGGCCTGCAAGGCGCTGGCCCAACTCGGCTATCGCAATGCCGGAACGCTCGAGTTCCTCTTCGAGGACGGCCGCTTCTACTTCATCGAAATGAACACGCGGCTACAGGTCGAGCATCCGGTGACGGAAATGGTGTGCGGTCTCGACCTCGTGCGCGAGCAGATCCGCATCGCCACGGGCGCGCCGATCCCGTTCCGCCAGGACCAGGTGAATTTCAGCGGCCACGCCATCGAATGCCGGATCAACGCCGAGGATCCGCAGACCTTCCGGCCCTCGCCCGGCCGCATCAACGAATATCACCCGCCCGGCGGGCTCGGCGTCCGCGTCGATTCGGCGCTCTATTCGGGCTACCGCGTGCCGCCCTACTACGACAGCATGGTGGCGAAGCTCATCGTCCATGGCACGACGCGCAACGAGTGCCTGATGCGTCTCAGGCGTTCGCTTGATGAATACGTGATCGGCGGCATCGAGACGACCCTGCCGCTGCACCGGCGCCTCGTGCGCGCGGCGGAGTTCATCGACGGCACCTACGACGTGCACTGGCTGGAGAAATTCGTCGGCCGGGCGGGTTGAGCGGCCGCGGTCTTCCGGCGTTTCCAGCCGCCGGCTCAGCGAATCATCGCGCGCAGCTTGGAGGAGAGTAGGTCCGCCGCCAGCACCAGCACCAGGATGACGACGACGCAGGTCGCCGTGTCTTCATATTTGAACAGCTTCATGCTGCTGATCAGCTCGAAGCCGATGCCGCCGGCACCGACCATGCCGAGGACGGTGGACACGCGGATATTCGTCTCGAAGCGGTAAAGGATGACGCCGATCCAGGCGGGCATCACCTGCGGCAGGACACCGAAGACGATGCGCTGGAGCGTGCCGGCGCCGGCCGCGCGCAAGGCGTCGAGCGGCCCCTCGTCGATCTCCTCGATCGCCTCGGCGAAGAATTTCCCGAGCATGCCCGCGCCGTGCACGGCAATCGCCAGCACGCCGGCGAACGGTCCTAGCCCGACCGCCGCAACGAAAACCAGCGCCAGAATAATTTCATTGATGCCGCGCATCACGTTGAGGACCTGACGCAGCAGGTGGAAAACGCCGGCATGCGGCGACAGATTGCGGGCGGCAAAGAAGCAGACCGGCAGGGCGAGGACGATGCCGAGCAGCGTGCCCCACAGCGCAATCTGGATCGTTTCGACCGCCGGCCGGATCAGGTTCTGCGCGTAGGCGAAATTGGGCGGCAGCATGCGGCCCAGGAAATCGACGATCCACGGCCAGCCCGCCGCCAGCGTCGACAGACTCAATTGCGTTCCAACCGCGGACCACCACAGCGCGCCGCCCGCGGCCAGGCCGACGGGCAGCGTGATCCACCAGCCGAGCGGCCCGCGCGGCGGGTTGGCGACGAAACGGAGTCCGGCCATGCTCATGTCCCTGCCTCCTTCTCGCGGCGCGCGCCATCGCCCTCGCCGCCGCCGCGAAGTCGCCGCTCGTGAATACGGCGGGCGGCATCGAGCACGTTCGGATCGTCGAGGCCCGGATAGATGCGCCGAATCACGTCGGCGCCGACCCCGGACGGCGCGCCGTCGTAGACGATCTCGCCCGCCGACAGGCCGACGACGCGCTCGGCGAACTCGAGGGCATAGTCGATCTGGTGCAGATTGCACAGGACCGCGATATTCGACTCCTTGCAGCTCTGCTTGAGATAGGACAGCACGACGCGCGAGGTCTTGGGGTCGAGGCTGGCGACCGGCTCGTCAGCCAGCATGAATTGCGGCTGCTGCGCCAGCGCCCGGGCGATGCCGACCCGCTGCTGCTCGCCGCCGCTCAGGCGATCGGCCCGCTCGCGCGCCTTGTGCGTGAGATGAACGCGCTCCAGGCAGTGCATGGCGATCTGCACGTCGGTCTCGGGGAAAAGCTGGCAGATCGTCATGAGTTGCGGCAGATCCGCCATTCGCCCGACAAGCACGTTCTTGAGGACGGACAGCCGTTTCACCAGATTGTGGTGCTGGAAGATCATCGCCACATTGCGCCGCAGAAGGCGCAGGTCGCGGGCGTTCGACGCGAAGGTCGTGCCGTTGACCGCGATTTCGCCGGCGCTCGGCGCGGTCAGCCGGTTGATGCAGCGGAGCAGCGTCGATTTTCCCGCGCCGCTCGGCCCGAGCACGACCACGAACTCGCCCGGGCCGATCGACAGATCGACGTGCTTGAGCGCGCGATGGCTGCCATAGGTCTTGTCCAGCCCGCGTATTTCGATCATGAGCGCACCCCCCTCGTCGCGGTCGCCGCCCGCGACGACCGCCCTGCCGCCGCCGCCGGCTATTTCTGCTTCTTGAGATCGATATTGGCGAGCTTCGCCGTCTCGCGCACCACGTCATAGGCGGCATCGCTGGTTTCGCGGAAGCCGTTGAGCTGGCCCTGGTCGGACCAGTTGAGATTCTTGACCGCCAGGAACGCGGTCTTGACCCGCTGCTTCAGCTCGTCGGGCAGATCCTTGCGCCAGACCATCGGCGACTCCGGAATCGGCGCCGAACGCCAGACCACATGGACCAAATCGGCCTTGATGAAGCCCTTGGCCACCGCGGCATCGTAGATGCGGTCGGCGATCGTCGCCGCATCGACCTTGCCGTTGGCCACCGCCACCGCGTTGGCATCGTGCGCGCCGGTGAAGATCACGTTCTTGAAGTCGCGCTTGGGCTCGATGCCGGCCTTGAGCAGGCCGGCGAGCGGGAATGCGTAGCCGGAGGTCGAGGCGGGATCGACGAAGGCGAAGTTGCGACCCTTGAGGTCATCGAGCGTTTTGATGCCGCTCGATTTCAGAGTGATGATCTGGCTGTGGTAATAAGTGCGGCCGGCCTTGGCGGTCTCGGCGATGACGAACGCCTCGACCGGCGTCACCGTCGTCGCCAGCACGTAGGAGAAGGGTCCGAGATAGGCGATGTCGAGATGCTTGGCGCGCAGCGCCTCGATCACGCCGTTGTAGTCGGAGGCGACGAAGCCCTGGACCTTCATGCCCAGGTTCTTCTCCACTGCGTCGAGAATGTCCTTGCTCTGCGCCAGCATGGCGCGCGAATCCTCCGATGGGATCAGCCCGACCCTGAGGACCTCCTGCGCTGAAGCGGCGCCGACCGATGCGGCGGACCACGCCGCAGCCAACATGAGCGATACGAGTCCGTGTCCGATCTTGATCATGGCTCCCTCCCGAAATGATTCTGTTGATTCGAATGTTGCTTCTATGCCCTCTGCGTTGCGTTGCGATGACGCCTCCTCAGCGAAGCGCCGACCGCTTGCCGATGAAGTTGCGCCCCCTCTCGCCGGCCAGCGCAGAATCGATCAGGCTCTCCCACTCGCCTTCGGCGATCCCGTAGTCGACCGCGCGCGTCGAAACGCCGAGTGCGCCGAGGAAGGCCGCCAGGCGCCGCGCGCCGGCGTCGAGATCGGCGCCGAACACCCGTCGCAGCGACGCGTCGCAAACCGGGTCGTGGCCGATCACGCTGCGCATGACCATAGGCAGGCTGAACGAGCAGGCGATGCCGTGCGCGATGCCGTGATGCAGTGTGAAGTGATAGGACAATGAATGCGCCAACGCCGTCTTGGTGTTCGAGAAGGCGAGCCCGGCGAGCAGGCTGGCGCGCGCCATGCGGGTACGCAACGCCAAGTCGCCGAGATTGCGCGACAGCGGATCGAGGCATTCGAGGATCTCGCGCGCCGCGACCTCGGCCAGCGCCGACGACACCGGATTGGCATTGACGTTCCAGATGCTTTCGAGTGCATGCGACAGCGCATCGAGCCCGGTACTGACGGTGAGCCCGCGCGGCGCCCCAAGGGTGAGCGTGGGGTCGATCAGCGCGCATTCGGCATATAGCGACGGGTGCGTCAGCGAATGCTTCTTCTTCCCCGCGGTATCCCAGACCGTCGCCCAGCACGTCACCTCGCTGCCCGTGCCGGCGGTCGTCGGAATCGCGATGATCGGCAGGCGCCGGAAGCGCTCGGCGCCTTGGCCCGTCGCGAGATGGCGCTCGACCGTCGCGAAGTCGCCGCCGGCCGCCGCCAGTACCTTGGCCGCGTCGAGCACCGACCCGCCGCCGAGGGCGACAATGACCTCCGGCGCCGTCGGCACTTCACCCAGGACGCGGCACGACGCGGCAAGGCCGTCGAAGTTCGGATTGGGATCGATGTTGGAGACGACGGCGACCGGCTTCCCGGCAAGCGCGCCGACGCGCCGCGCCAGTTCGGCGAATACGCCGTTGTCGGAATATGTAACGAGGGCGTAGCTGCGGCCGCCCAGCTTCGCCGGCAGCGATTCGAGCGCACCGGGCCCGAAGCTCACTTCGACCGGGTTGCTGAAGCGCCACACCGTTCACTCCTTCGCCGACGCGGCTATCCTCGCGATCGCGGTTGCAAACTGTGGCACCCGGCGTATCATCAAACCAATACAAAGTTTTTCGCAAAACCATATAAAAAAGCTATGCGATACAGCCAGCTCCGCTCCTTCCACGCGGTCGCCGAGGCGGGTAGCTTCACCGCCGCCGCGCGCGCCGCGCGCGTGAGCCAGCCGACGATCACGACGCAGGTGCGAGCGCTCGAAGCGCAGTTCGGCGTGGAGTTGTT
>JACQAG010000010.1 GCA_016195085.1 Pseudomonadota bacterium
CTATCGCGGCCTTCGTCGCAAGGCTCCAGCCCGACGGGTTGCCCCGCCAAGCCGCTTGCCAGCTACCAGATCGAACCGACTACTGTCCGGGTGGTACCTTCCTCCACTGGTGATCCGCGCCCTCGGGGCGCACTGAGAAATGCGGGCTAGGTATCCTCGTCGTCCTTCGCCGCCTCCCCGCCTTCGGCCTCCGGCTTGCGCCGGTCGGGACCCTCGAAGGGCAGAGTCCGGCGCCGACGATCCGGGCCGAAATACTCCTTGGTCCTGACGAAGTGGCGCGGGCTCTCGATGAGCGCGGTGAGCCGGGAGAATAGCTGCTGGGCGGAGACCGGCTTCACCATGAAATCGTTGATGCCGGCATCCCTGGCGGCGATCACCCGCTCCTTGTCGGTGTGGCCGGTGATCATGATGATCGGCACATAGGGATCGTGGCTCGCCGGCGCCATGCGGATGTGCCGGGCGAGCTGTAGCCCATCCACCGGCTGCATGTTCCAGTCGGTGATCACCAAGTCGATGTCGTTGGCCTCGAGCTTCTCCAGCGCATGGCCGCCCTCGGTCGCTTCGATGACGGTGCCGACGCCGAGCGCCTTGAGGATGGTGCGGATGAGCGAGCGCATGTGCTGGTTGTCGTCGACGACCAGCACCGTCAGCTGCCCGAATCGATAGCCAGCCGCCCCTGTCACGCTGCCTCGGCCCCCCAAGCCGAGAGTCAGTCTAGCGGATTCGGCCCGACCAGTGACTACAGCGGCGTGGCGAGATTCTGCAGCATGCGCAACAGAATGTTCTTGTCGTCGCCGCGGAGCCGCTTGACCATGCGTCGATTCTGGAGAGCGACGCGCCTCGACATGACCGCAAGCAGCTTGCGGCCCTCCGGCGTGAGGAAGATGGCCCGAGAGCGGCGGTCGACCGTCGAGGCAAGACGGAGCACGAGCCGGCGGCGCTCCAGCTCATCGATGATGAGGACCATGCGCGGCGTGTCGGCGCCGAGCGCGCCGGCCAGCGCCGTTTGGCTGAGGCCCGGATTGGCGGCGGCCAACCGCATGACGGCGAACTGGGTCGCGGTCACGCCGAGATCCTGGGCCAGCTCGTTGTAGTCCTGGAACACGGCGATCTGCGCCCGCCTTATCACGTAGCCGATGATCCCTTCGAGGCCGCTCGTGTCGATCGGACGCGCGCCCTTGTCGGCGGGCGCGGTCAGCACCCGTGCGGCGCCGCGCCCGCGCTTGGGCACTTTCGTCGGTGGCGTCGGCGCTTTCGCGGTCTTGCGGGACATCCCGGCTCCGGTCACGCGCGGGCTGCATCGCCCGCGTGTCGTCGGCCAAGATCGTTGTCCGCAAATATGATTGTCAACGACAATCGCCGCGGGATCGGCGCACGACGCAGCCTCAGCGGACGAGCGGGCAACCGCCCTCCTTGAGCGGCCGGAAGGCCTTGTCGGCATCGATGGTGGCGACGGCCTTGAAGTAGTCCCACGTCGCCTTCGACTCCGCCGGGCTCTTTACCTGCATCAGATACATCGGATGCATCTTGCGGCCGTCCTCACGGATGCTGCCCTTGCCGAACAAGGGATCGTCGGTCGCCATCGCCTTCATCCGGGCGACGACCGCCCTGCCGTCCGCGGCGGCGCCCAGAGCGTCGACCGCCTTCAGGTAATGCAGCACGCCAGCGTATACGCCGGCATGCATGTCGTTCGGCATCCACTTCTTGGCGTGGCGCTCCTGGAAGCGCCGCGACCACGCCCGCGTGCCGTCGTTCATATCCCAATAGAACGGAAATACCGTCAACAGACCCTGCACCGGCTCCAGACCCAGGGCCGGCACATTGTGCAGGCCGAAAATCAGCGCCGCCAGCTTCTGCTTCTTGCCCATGCCGAACTCGGCCGCCTGCTTCAAGGAATTGGTTGTGTCGCCGCCGGCATTGGCGAAGCCGACGATATCGGCACCCGAGGCCTGAGCCTGCAGAAGGAACGAGCTGAAATCGCTGACGCCGATCGGATGGCGGACCGCACCCGCCACGCTGCCGCCGCTGCTGACCACCTCGTCGCTTGCCTGCTTCTCGAGATCATGCCCGAAAGCATAATCCGCGGTCAGGAAATACCAGCGCTTGCCGCCCTGGCCAATGATCGCGCGGGCGACCGAATGGCCGTAGGACCACGTGTCGTAGGTCCAATGCACGGTGTTGGGCGAACACTGCGCCCCGGTCAGAAGCGCCGTGCCCGCGCCGGAGCCGATCATGACCTTGTTCTTGTCCTTGACGATGTCGCCGACGGCAAGTGCGACGGCCGAATTCGGCAGATCGACGATCACGTCGACCCCTTCCTCATCGATCCAGCGCCGGGCGATGGCGGCACCCACATCGGTCTTGTTCTGGTGGTCGGCGAACACCACCTCGACCTTGCGGCCCGCCGCCTTGCCGCCGCGGTCCTCGACCGCCATCTGGGCCGCCTGCACCGATCCCGGGCCCTGAAAGTCCGCATAGGGACCGGACATGTCGTTGAGCACACCGATGCGGATCGGCCGCTCTTGCCCCCTCAAGGCGGACGGAAGGGCGAGCGTGCCTGCGGCCGCAAGCACCATCATCGGCAGAAAGACGGCGCGCAAGGACAAGGTCATGATGACGCCTCCTTAATTTGCCCGGTCGTTCGGCGGACCAACGTGAATGACTTCGATTGGCGCGCGTGCGCCGTCGCCGCTGCTGAGGGAGCGCGCAACATACGAGCGGAGGCCGGCGGAACCAGTCCGTGCAAGACCCCTCCCAGAGCTGCCGAATTTGCGTTCGGCTTAGCGATTGCTTGATGAAAATGTGTATCGAAGGAATTATTATTGTCAATAACTATCGAGGATGCCGCAATGGCGAAATACGTGCCTCGGCTCGATCTGGCGGCGCTCGTCGCCATCGACGTCCACACCCACGCCGAGACCTCCAGCCGTCAGCCGCGGGACCCCTGCTCGATCATCTTTGATGAGGCGATGGCGAAGTATTTCCGCGAGACGGCGCGGCCGACCATTCCTGAGGTCGCCCGGTACTATCGCCAGCGCAAGATGGCGGCGGTGATCTTCCCGGTCGATACGGAAGCCGAGATGGGCCATTGGCGCATCGCCAATGAGGAAGTGGCGGAGCTGGCTTCCGAGCACAGCGACGCCTTGATCCCGTTCGCCAGCATCGACCCTGCCAAGGGCAAGATGGGTGTCCGCGAAGCCCGGCGCCTCATCGAGGAGTATGGCGTTCGGGGATTCAAGTTCCATCCCTCGGCCCAGGGCTTCTACCCCAACGATCGCAAGGCCTATGGACTCTACGAGGTGATCGCCGGAGCGGGCCTGCCGGCGCTGTTCCACACCGGGCAGACCGGTGTCGGCGCCAACATGCCGGGCGGCGGCGGGATCCGGCTCAAATATTCCAACCCGATCTACCTCGATGATGTCGCCGTCGATTTTCCGAGCCTGACCATCATTCTGGCCCACCCTTCCTTTCCTTGGCAGGATGAGGCGTTGGCGGTCGCCACCCACAAACCGCAGGTCCACATCGACCTTTCCGGCTGGTCGCCCAAATACTTCCCGGCCAACCTCGTGCAGTACGCCAACACGCTCTTGAAGCACAAAGTGCTGTTCGGCTCGGACTTTCCCGTGTTCACGCCGGACCGCTGGCTCGCGGATTTCGCCACGGTCAATATCAAGCCCGAGGTCAGGCCGTTGATCCTCAAGGAGAATGCGATAAAGCTGCTGAAGCTCGGCGACACCGAAGTCTGAGAAACAAGGCAGGCAGAGAAGCCGGCCGGGAGGAAGCATCGATGACGACCATGGCCGAAAGCCGGCGGCGGCAGAGCCGGCTCCGCTTCGCCGAGCCCGCCGTCCACCGGGAGAGCCGAGGCGACGGCAGCGTGATCCTTCGCTCGCCCTACATGCTCAATCCGCCGCCCAGATGCCTCGGCACTCTCCTCGAAGGCTGGGCGAGCCGCATCCCCGAGCGGGTATTCCTCGCGGAGCGCGACGAGAACCGGCGGTGGCGCGAGCTCACCTACGCCGAAGCCTGGGCGGCGGCGCAGGCCATCGGCCAGGCGCTCCTCGATCGCGGCCTCGACGGCGCACGCCCGGTGATGATCCTCTCCGAAAACAGCATCGAGCACGCGTTGCTGGCTCTGGGTGCCATGCATGTCGGCATCCCCGTGGCGCCGGTCTCGACCGCCTATTCGCGACTCTCCCAGGATTTCGGCAAGCTTCGCACCATCCATGAGATCGTCGCCCCCGGGCTCATCTACGCCGAAGACGGCGAGCGCCATGGAAATGCGCTGAAGGCGCTTGCCATGCACGGCGCCGAGCTCGTGCTCGGGTGCAATGCCGTGCCGGGACTGCCGGCAACGGAGTTCGGTTCGCTGCTCGCGACCAAGCCGGGTCCGGCGGCGGATGCGGCGCATCGGGCGCTCGGCCCCGACACGATCGCGAAGATCCTCTTCACCTCCGGTTCGACCGGCGATCCGAAAGGCGTCATCAACACGCAGCGCATGCTGTGCGCCAACCAGGAGAGCTATGTCCAACTGTGGCCGTTCCTCGAAGAGCGGCCGCCGGTGCTGTTGGACTGGATGCCGTGGAACCACACCTTCGGCGGCAACTCCGATTTCAACATGGTGCTCCGGAACGGCGGCACGCTCTACATCGACGACGGCAAGCCGACGCCGACGCTGATCGAGCGTTCCCTTGCCAATCTCAGGGAGGTGTCGCCGACGATCTATCTGAATGTGCCCCGCGGCTTCGCCATGGTGATCGACCATCTCGAGCGCGAGCCCGAGCTGGCGGAACGGCTCTTTCAGGAGCTCGACCTCATCTTCTATGCCGGCGCCGCGCTCCCCCAGAGCCTCTGGCAGCGGTTGGAGGCGCTTTCCCTCAAGACAGTCGGGCATCTGGTACCCATGGTCTCGGCCTGGGGCACGACGGAGACCGCGCCGATGGCGACCTGCGTCCACTATCCGATGCGCCGCGCCGGCAATATCGGGCTGCCGGCGCCAGGCACCGAAGTCAAGCTGGCACCGGAGGGCGACAAGCTCGAGATCAGGGTGCGCGGTCCCAACATCACACCGGGCTATTGGAAGCGGCCCGACTTGACCAGGGCGGCCTTCGACGAAGAGGGCTTCTATCGCCCGGGCGATGCCGTCCGCTTCGCCGATCCGGACGATCCCGTCAAGGGGCTCGTCTTCGACGGACGCATCGGGGAGAACTTCAAGCTCTCGTCGGGGACCTGGGTGACGGTGGGGGCCCTGCGCGTGGCCGCCATCGCGGCGGCAACACCGCTCATCGAGGACGCGGTGGTGACCGGACATGACCGGGACGAGATCGGCCTCTTGGTGTTTCCCAGCCTCGCCGGCTGCCGCAGCCTCTCGCCAGAGCTCGGGCCCGAAGCGCCGATCGCGGTGCTCGTCCGCGCGCCCGCCATCCGCGAGGCGCTCGCCGCCGCGCTCCAGCGCCACAACGCCAATGCCGGCGGCAGCTCCCAGCGCATCACCCGGGTGCTGCTGCTCGATACCCCCGCTTCCATCGACAACAGCGAGATCACCGACAAAGGCTACATCAACCAGCGGGCTGTGCTCATGAACCGCGCGCCTCTTGTCGAGCGCCTTTACATGGAACCACCCGGGCCAGATGTGATCCTGCCCGAAGCAAACTAGAGGAACCGCAATGTCTTCCGTAGTCGGCTACGAACGGCGCGACAGCGTCGGCGTCATCACCATCGATAACCCGCCGGTGAATGCGGTGAGCCGCCCGGTGCGTCAGGGGCTCCTCGACGCGCTGGCGCAGGCGGCCGCCGATGCCGAGGCCAAATCGATCGTCCTCATCGGCGCCGGCCGGACCTTCATCGCCGGTGCCGACATTCGCGAGTTCGGCAAGCCGATCGAGCCGCCGGGGCTCGACACCGTGATCGCCGCCGTCGAGACGAGCGCCAAGCCGGTGATCGCCGCGATCCACGGCACGGCCTTGGGCGGCGGGCTCGAGATCTGCCTTGGCTGCCACTACCGGGTCGCCGTCGCCTCGGCGCAGGTGGGGCTGCCCGAGGTCAAGCTCGGAATCCTCCCCGGGGCCGGCGGCACTCAGCGCCTGCCCCGCCTCATCGGCGCCAAGGAGGCCCTGGAGATGATCACCACGGGCAAGTTCGTGCGCGCGGCAGAGGCGAAGGCGCTCGGCATCATCGATGCCATCGTCGCGGGCGATCTGCTCGAGGGCGCGGTCGGCTTCGCCCGCAGCACCAACCCGTCCGATGCGCTCGCGCGCCGCCTCCGCGACCGCGACGACAAGCTCGTCGATGCGCGCGGCAACAAGGCGCTGTTCGGCGATTATCGCTCCCAGGTAAAGAAGCGCGCCCGCGGCCAGGAATCGCCGCTCCGCTGCGTCGACGCGGTGGAGGCCGCGGTCACGCTCCCGTTCGATGAGGGCTTGAAGCGCGAGCGCGAGATCTTCCTGGAGCTGGTGAGCTCGCCTCAGTCGCGGGCCCTCGTGCATGCCTTCTTCGCCGAGCGCGAGGCGATGAGCATCCCGGACGTGCCGGCCGACACCGCGACCAGGCCGCTCAAGACCGCGGCCGTCATCGGCGCTGGCACCATGGGCGGCGGCATCGCCATGTGTTTTGCCAATGCCGGCATTCCCGTGACCTTGGTCGAGACCTCGGCCGAGGCGCTGGAGCGCGGCCTCGGGGTGATCCGCGGCAACTACGCCGCCACCGTGGCCAAGGGCCGCCTCGAGCAGGCGGCCATGGATAAGCGCATGGGTCTCATCCAGGGCAAGCTCGACCTGGCGGCGATCAGGGATGCGGACATCGTCGTCGAAGCCGTGTTCGAGAACATGGCCTTGAAGCAGGAGGTCTTCCGCAAGCTCGACGGGATCTGCCGGCCAGGCGCGATCATCGCGACCAACACCTCCACTCTCGACGTCGATGCCATCGCCCGGGTGACGAAACGGCCAGCGGACGTCATCGGCATGCACTTCTTCAGCCCGGCCAACGTCATGCGCCTCTTGGAGGTGGTGCGGGGAGCGAAGACGGAGAAGGACGTGCTGGCAACCGCCATGCGGCTCGGCAAGACCCTGGGCAAGGTACCGGTCGCCGTCGGCGTCTGCGACGGGTTCGTCGGCAACCGCATGCTGTTTGCCTATTTCCGCGAGGCCGAGTTCCTGCTCGAGGAAGGCGCCTTGCCGGCCCAGGTGGACAAGGCACTCACCGACTGGGGTGCCGCCATGGGCCCCTTCACCATGGGCGACATGGCCGGCAACGACGTCATGTGGCGGGTCCGCCAGGAGCGGCGGCTGCGCCTGGCGAACGACCGGCGCCTCTCGAGTCTCGTCGACAGGATCGCCGAAGCCGGCCGCTACGGACAGAAGACCAATGCCGGCTGGTATCGCTACGACCCCGGCAGCCGCACGCCGATCTCGGACCCGGAAGTTGAAAAGATCATCCTCGCGGAGTCTGAGCGTCTCGGCATCCGGCGCAAGACGTTTAGCGACGATGACATCCTGAAGCGCTGCCTCTATTCGATGATCAACGAGGGGGCGAAGATTCTCGAGGAGGGCATCGCCCAGCGCCCCGGCGACATCGATGTCATCTATCTCACCGGCTACGGCTTCCCATCCTGGCGCGGCGGCCCGATGTTCCATGCCGACACGATCGGGCTCGATGAGATTCTCACGTTGGTAAAGCGCATGCACGAGAGCCATGGCGCGTGGTGGCAACCGGCGCCGCTCCTGGAGAAGCTCGTCCGCGAGGGCAAGCGCTTCGCCGATCTCGTGCCGGGAAAGGGTTGAGGGAGCGACGACCTAACGAGCGCACTCCCCACGCCTCTCCCGCGAACGAGTCGCCATCCTTTGGCGCCGACCAAAGCACAGTCGCGCTGCAGTTTGCAGCACCGACGACAACGACACGGATCCTGGCCACCGGCGATCAGATTGCGTTGCCGCGCTCCCGATTCTAAGCTTTGCTATAGACGGAGGACCAACAGAAGGACGGCAACGATGCCACATGCTCGCAGCTTGACTTTGATCATCGCCGTCGCTCTCGCGCTCGGCAGCGTATCGGTCGCGGGCGGAGCGCTCGCGCAGACCAAACCCGGCACCACGAAGAGCACGACCAAGGAGGCGGCCGCTCCGGGCAAGGAGTGCAAGAATCTGAAGCCGAATACCCAAGAACACAAGGACTGCATCGCCAAGCTGGCGAAGGACAAGAAGCCGACGACACCAGCAGCCAAAAAGCCTTAACTCCGGAGCTCAGACATAGCCGGTCGAGCCGTCCGGCCTGGTGGGCACCTTGCGCTGCCAATGGACGTAGCCGTCGCGGGCGAGCACCGCTTCGTCCATTTCCACGCCCCAGCCCGGGCGATCCGGGCGCAATTCGAGATAGCCGTCTTTAGGTAGGTACGGGTCCTTCACATAAGGAGCGCCGTCGGGCAGGCGGTATTCGAGGATGCGGAAGTTCGGCTGCGCGGCGGAAAAATGCAGATTGACCGCGGTCGCCAGCGGCCCCATCGGATTGTGCGGCGCCACCGTCACGTAGTGAGCTTCCGCGAGAGCGGCGATCTTGCGCATCTCGAGCACGCCGCCGACGGCGCAGATGTCGGGCTGGATGATGTCGGCGCCCGCGACCGACAACAGATTCAGGAACTCGAAGCGGCCGTAGAGGCATTCGCCGGTGGCGAGGGTGCAGCGGAGCTGCCGCTTCAATTCGCCCCAGGCTTTGATGTTTTCCGGGCGGATCGGCTCCTCGAAGAACAAGGGATCGTAGGGGGCCAGCGCATTGCCCAGCTGGACCGCCTGGATCGGCTCGAAGATCTGCGCATGGGCATCGAAGGCGAATTCGTAATCGGCGCGCGTCGTCTCCCGGAGCGCACGGAAATACTCGGCGCTGGTGCGCACCACTTCGCCCCAGCGATTGGCATGGATGTCGATCCGATAGGGGCTGAGCTTGAAGGCGGTCAGGCCCCACTTGGCGTTGAGCGTATCCGCCTGGTCGCGGGCTTGCGGCGGATCGGGCGCGGTATAGACTCCGGCATAGACCCGCACGCGCTCGCGCGCATTGCCGCCCAGGAGCATGTAGACCGGCACGCCCAGGGCCTTCGCCGAGATATCCCACAGGCAATGGTCGATGGCGGAGATCGCGGCCAGACCCAAGGCTCCCGGCGGAAACCGCGATTGCTGCAGGAGGTACAGCATTAGGTATTCGATGCGGCGGGGATCCTGGCCGCGGATCAGCTCGAAGAGATAGTCGAGGAGCGGCGGCAGCGCCTTGTCGGGGCCGTGGTTGTAGCACTCGCCCCAGCCGGTCACGCCATCGTCGGTGTCGATGGCCACCACCACACGCGGGCGATCCTTGTCGTGCGTCATGAATGCCCGCAGCCGCTCGATCCGCATGGAGCCCTCATCGATCCCGATTTTGCCGCATAGAGTATGGGCAATCCTGCCCAAATGTGACATGTCAAAACCGTTCCGGGGGACCGAGGACGTCTTGAGCGGCGCCGAGATCGACGCCGTCGGATTTTCGGCGTATTTTGTGCTGGCTTTGAGGGAATCCTTGGGTTTCTCGACAGTCCGCGGCCGCATCAACTTCTCGCGTCTCTTGCCCTCGTCGGGACGGCGCCGAAGGAGGTCCGAGCGTTGCGATCCTCAGACCCAACGGGCTGAGAGCCTTTCTGCTGATGAACACAACGAAGGGGGAGGCGTTCGATGATGCCAGGTCGGTTGGCCGTTGCCGTTCTCACCGCCGCGGGGCTGATCGCCCTCGGCACACCCGCCGCGGAAGCAGGCGCCATGTTCGACGCCATCAAGGCCCGCGGCTACGTCGTCTGCGGCGTCAACCAAGGCCTGCCGGGATTCGGCAATCCCGATAGCCAGGGGAAATGGACCGGGCTCGACATCGACTTCTGCACATGGCCGGCGTCAACTTCTATGACGGCCAGGGCTTCATGGTGCCGAAGAAGCTGGGCGTGACCTCGGCCAAGCAGCTGAACGGCGCCACCGTCTGCGTGGCGCCCGGAACCACCACCGAGCTCAACCTCGCCGATTATTTCCGCGCCAACAACATGAAGTTCCAGCCGGTCGTCATCGAGAAGATCGACGAGGTGACCAACGCCTTCTTCAACGGGCGCTGCGATGTGTATACGACCGATGCCTCCGGTCTCGCTTCCACCCGCGCCGCCATGGCCCCGAAGCCGGACGACTATGTGATCCTGCCGGAGCGCATCTCCAAGGAACCCCTGGGACCGGTCGTACGCAAGGGTGATGACCAGTGGTACGCGGTCGTGCGCTGGACGCTTGATGCCATGATCGAAGCGGAGGAGCTCGGCATCACCTCGAAGAACCTGGACGAGAAACTGAAGAGCACCGATCCGGCGATCCAGCGCGTGCTCGGGGTCACCCCCGGCTACGGCAAGGCGCTCGGGGTGGACGAGAAGTGGGTCTACAACATCGTCAAGGCCGTGGGGAACTACGGCGAGAGCTTCGAGCGCAATGTCGGCAAGGGCACGGTGCTCAATCTCGAGCGCGGCCTCAACGATCTGTGGACCCGCGGCGGCATCATGTACGCGCTGCCGCTCCGCTGAGCGGCACGGGTCGATCCAGCGGAGGATGCTCCTGCGCTTCCTCGGCGGCGATGCGCGTCGCCGGACCGGGTGGGATGACCCTCGGCTCCTAGTGTCAAGCGCTCCGAACTTCGTCCGATCCCGGCGAGCTTCGGCGCCGGCACCCTAGCCCCAATACTGTTCACTTAACTGAACAGTATTGGGGCTAGCTCGACCAGTTCTGCTTGAAGTCGCCGTAAAGCGTCAGGCCGCCGCAGGCATGGAGCGTCTGCCCGGTCACGTAGGAGGCATCGTCGGAGGCGAGGAAGGCGAACACCGGCGCCATCTCCTCAGGCGTGGCGGCGCGGCCCATGGGAATATGCGCCTCGACGGCAGCGCGCGACGTCGGATCATGGCGCCAGGAATCGTTCATCTCGGTCAAGACTGCGCCGGGGCCGACCGCATTGACGCGGATGCCGCGATCGGCGAATTCCAGCGCCAAGGTGCGGGTGAGATTGCCGAGCCCGCCCTTGCTCACGGAATAGGCGAGATAGCCCGGCTTCGGCACGCGCTCATGCACGCTCGATGTGTTGATGATGGCGCCGCCGCCGGGCCTCGTTAGAAAATGCTTGATGGCGGCCTCGGCGCAATAGGCCGCTCCCTTGAGATTGACGGCGAGAACCCGATCGAATTCCGCGTGGTCGAACCCGTCACCCGGCGTCGTTGCTTGAATGCCGGCATTGTTGACCAGAATGTCGAGGCGTCCCCAATCGGCGATGAGGGTTTGCACCATGCCCTGCACCGCATCGGCCGAGGCGACGTCGGCGTCAACGAGGCGATGCTTGCGGTCGGCATAGCCGGCGGCCCGGCTTGATGCCTCGACCTCATCGAGCGCCGCCTTCGCATGGCCGGCATCGCCGACATAGTTGATGGCGACGCTGGCGCCCTCGGCGGCAAAGCGCACCGCCACGGCACGGCCGATCCCGCGTGAGCCGCCGGTGATGAGGGCGAACCGCCCCTCCAGCCGGGCCGCGATCTTCTGCATGGGCGCTCCTCTCTTCGACCGGTGAGGCGATCTTCCGCAAAGGATTGATCTGGGTTGCCGAACAAGGCAATATCATGGGGTCCAAAACGATTTGGAAGAGTATTTTGGTAAGGTTCCGAACTCGGATGGCTGCACCTCCCAGGAGCGAGGGTTGAGCGCGCTGCGGGCGCTGGCGAGCTCGCTCGGACTGTCGCCGACGACGGTGTCTCGGGCCCTCGACGGTTATGGCGACGTGGCCGCCAAGACCCGCCAGCGGGTCCACCTTGCGGCGGACGCCGCCGGCTATCGGCCCAATGCCGCCGCCAGGCGCCTGCGCCGCGGCGCCCCGGAGATGGTGAGCCTGGTGCTGCCGACCGAGCCCGGGCACTTCAACGAGCCGCTTTACATCGAACTGCTCGCCGCCATGGGCGGGCATTTGGCAGGGCAAGGCTTCGATCTCACGCTCATCGCCGCGCCGCCCGGGCCGGATGAGATCAAGACCTATCGCCGGCTCGTCGAGGGCCGCCGCGCCGACGGCATCGTCGTGGTCCGCACCCGACGGCAGGATCCGCGCATCGACTATCTCGGGCGCATAGGCTTTCCCTTCGTCGTCATGGGCCGCACGGAGATGCCGCTGCCCTACGCCTTCGTCGACGGCGACGGCGAGCTGGCATTTCTGGAGGCAACGCAGCGGCTCCTCCGGCTCGGCCATCGGCGGATCGCGCATATCGCGGCACCTGCGGCCTTCACCTTCGCCCATCTCCGCCGCCGCGGCTATGAGCGCGCGATGCGCCAGGCGGGCCTTGCGCCGGTGATCGCCGAGGCGACGGCCGATGAGCGGGGCGGGCTTGCCGGCGCCAGAGATATTCTCGGCGCGAGGGAGCCGCCGACAGCCCTCCTCTGCGCGACCGACCTCATGGCCTTCGGCGCCCTCAAGGCGGCGCGCGAGCGGGGCTTGGCGGTGCCGGCGGATCTCTCGGTCATCGGCCACGACAACATTCCGATGTCCGCCTACTCCGATCCGCCGCTCACCACCATGGAGCTGCCGATCGAGGCAACCGGGCGCCGGCTCGCCGAGATGATCCTGGCGCGGATCGGCGGCGCCGGACCGGAGGGAATGCAGGAAATCCTCGCGGTGAGGCCGACCGAGCGCGGCTCGACGGCGCGTCCGCGAGACTGAGTACGGGCCCGCTTCCGGATCCGGTGCCGGGATCGAGCTCCACGAAAAAGCCAACCGGACTGGAGGAGGACGTCATGTCCAAGACGGCAATTGCGGCATTCGCGGCTGTGCTCTCCGCTTTGAGTCTCCTCGCCCTGCCGATGCGCACGGCGCGGGCCGACGTGTTGTTTCTGTCGACGCAGCTGAGGCCAATCGAAGATGCCCAGAAGGTGCGTGAAGTCCTCTTGAAGGGCGGGCCGAAGACCACCTTCGTCACCGACGAGCCGGCGCAGCTCCCCATTCGCTTGAAGGCGGAGCAGGACGCGGGCAAGCGGACAGTGAGCCTCATCGGCGCCGTCCATGGCGAGCTGCAACCCTTGGTGCCGATGGCGACGCTCGACCCGGTCGACGACGTCGCCGCCAAGCTCGGCTCGCGCGGGATCCCGGCCGGCCTCATGCAGCTGGGCAGGCTCGGGACGGACAAGCAGGTTTACATCCCCTGGATGCAGGCCACCTATGTGCTGGCGGTGAACAAGCGGGCGCTGCCCTACTTGCCCGCAGGTGCGGATGTGAACGCGCTCACCTTCGAGCAGCTCACCCAATGGGCGAAGGCGATTGCGGACAAGACCGGACAGCGCCGGCTTGGCTTCCCCGCCGGCCCCAAGGGGCTCTTCGCCCGTTTCCTTCAGGGCAATCTCTATCCCTCCTACACCGGCTCGATGGTGACGGAATATCGCTCGCCCGAGGCCGAGAAGGCGTGGACCGACCTCAAGGCGCTCTGGGCCTATGTCAATCCGAACTCGACCAACTACGACTTCATGCAAGAGCCGCTGATGGCGGGCGAGGTGTGGATCGGCTGGGAGCACGTCTCGCGGGTGAAGGACGCCTTGCAGGCGGCACCCGGAGACTACCAGGCGGTGCCGTCGCCCTCCGGACCGAAGGGCCGCGGCTATATGTCGGTCCTCGTCGGCCTCGCCATCGCCAAGGGTGCCCCGGACCGCGCCGATGCGGTCGCCTTGATCGAGCATCTCTTGAAGCCTGAAATCCAGGTCGCAACCGCGGCCGAGGTCGGCTTCTTCCCGGTCGTCGACACCCCCTTGCCTGCCAACCTGCCGGCCGGCACGAAGCTGCTCGCCGAAGGTGTGGCCAAGACCCAGAACGCCAAGGACGCGCTGGTGGCGCTGCTGCCCGTCGGCCTCGGCGACAAGGGCGGGGAGTTCAACAAGGTGTACTTCGACACCTTCCAGCGCATCGTGCTCCGGGGCGAGCCCATCCGCGCCACCCTCGACGCCCAGGCCGAGGTGCTGCGCGGCCTCATGACCGCGACCGCGGCTCCCTGCTGGGCGCCGGACAAGCCAAGCCAAGGCGCCTGCCCGGTCAAGTAGGTCCGGTCCCGTGCAGGTTGAGACAAGCCCCCACCCTGCCCTCCCCCACATTCGTGGGGGAGGGTTTGATGACGTGCCGCGCCCAATCGTCCCGCCCCCTCCCCCACGCGTGAGCGTGGGGGAGGGTTGGGGTGGGGGCAATCGGGCAGGCGAAGCGGACATCGCCCGATGACCCAATCGCGCGCGCTGCCCTATCTCTTGATCGCGCCTTCCATGATCTTCCTCGGCATCTTCTTCGTCGTGCCCTTGGTGCAGACGATCCTCTTGTCCTTCGATGCCGGCGGCGGCCTGTCGCTTGCCAATTACGCGCGCATGGTGAGCGATCTCAACTTCGCCGTCGCCATCCGCAACACCTTCCTCCTGGTCTTGACCGTGATACCGCTGCAGGTCGCCCTGGCGCTGGCCATGGGCATGATGCTGCAGAAGATGCATCGCGGCCGCGACGTCGTGCTGTGGATCTGGACCATTCCGCTCGGCGTCTCGGATCTCGCAGCCGGTCTTGCCTGGCTCGCCATCCTGCAAAACACCGGATATCTCAACACCGCGCTCTACGCCCTCGGGCTCGTCGACGGGCCGACGCCATGGCTCAACAGCGAGACGCCGGCGACCTTGTTCATCGGCGTGGTGCTGACCGAGATGTGGCGGGCCACCGCGATCGTGCTCATCATCCTCGTCGCCGGATTGCAGCTCATACCGAAGGAGTACGGCGAGGCCGCGGACATCTTCGGCGCCAGGCCCTGGACCAAGTTCACCCGCATCACGTTGCCGCTCCTCAAGCCGAGCCTGCAGTCGGCACTGATCTTGCGCACCGTGCTGGCCTTCGAGGTCTTCGCCGTCGTCTACGCGCTGGGCGGGCGCAACTTCCCGGTCATCGTCGGCGAAGCCTTCGTCTGGCAGCACGACAACCAGAATTACGGCGTCGCCGCCGCCTATGCGGTGCTCGTCATGGTGATTTCGCTCGGCGCCACGCTGGTCTATCTGAAGGCGATCCGCGTCGATCCGGAGCAGCAGGCATGACCGGCGCCAGGCGCTCCCTCTATGTCGCCGGCCTCCTCACGCTGTGCATCTGGGTGCTGGTGCCGATCTACCTCATCGCGCTCGGCGCCTTCGGCGGGCGCCTGGCCGTGTTCAAGTGGCCGAAGAGCTGGATGCCGCTCGACGCATCCTTGGGATCCATGGAGCTCTTTCTGAGGATCGAGGGGGTGTGGCATGCCGCTCTCAATTCGGTGATCGCCGCCGTGCTCACCATGGTGTTCTCGATCGCGCTGGGCGCGCCGGCCGGCTATGCCCTGGCCCGCTTCTCCTTCCGCGGCGCCAACGCCTATCGCTTGATGATCCTCCTCACCCGCGCCTTCCCGCTTGCCATCCTCGCTTTGCCGCTGACCGTCATCTTCATCCGCGTCGGTCTCTACGACACGCCCTTGGGCGTCTCGCTGGTGCATACCGCCTTGGCGCTACCCTTCGCCGCCCTGGTGACCGCCAGCCTGTTCATGGGCATTCCCCGGGAGTTCGAGGAGGCGGCGTGGGTCTTTGGCTGCTCGCGCCTGCAGGCCTTCCGCAAGGTGATCCTGCCGCTGGCGCTCCCCGGGATCGCGGCCGCCGCGATCTTCGCGTTCATCATCTCCTGGAACGAGGTGTTCGCCGCCTCCGTGCTGACAGTCAGGGAGCGGACCCTGACCGCCTATCTCTTGAGCGTGCTCGCCGAGTCGCCGATGCATTACCGCTTTGCCGGCGGCTTCATGCTGATCGTGCCTTCCGTCGTCTTCATCTTCGCGGTCCGCCGCTACCTGTTCGCCATGTGGGGCGTCTCGAGCCGCTGAACGGAGAAAATCATGGCCGGCATCCGCATCGACGGCATCGTCAAGCGCTTCGGCAGCGTGACCGCGCTGGAGGAGGTCGACCTCGAGATCGCCGATGGCGAGTTCGTGGCGCTGCTCGGCCCGTCCGGCTGCGGCAAGACCACGCTGCTTCGCATCGTTGCCGGCCTCGAATCCCAGACCGCGGGTCGGGTGCTCATCGGCGATCGCGATGTCAGCCACTTGCGGCCCGCCGAGCGCGGACTAGCGATGGTGTTCCAGAACTACGCCGTCTTTCCGCACATGACCGTCTACGACAACGTCGCATTCGGCCTGGTCATGCAGAGCAAGACGCGCGAGGTCGTCGACAGCCAGGTAAAGAAGGCCGCGGCGCTTCTGCATATCGAACCCTATCTCGAGCGCTACCCGGCGAAGCTCTCCGGCGGCCAGCGCCAGCGCGTCGCCGTCGCCCGCGCTCTCGCCGTGGAGCCGGCGGTGCTGTTGATGGACGAGCCGTTGTCCAACCTCGACGCGCTCCTGCGCCTGGAGATGCGGGCGGAGCTCAAGTCGGTGCTGCGGCAGGCGGGAACCACGACCGTCTATGTCACCCACGACCAGACGGAAGCCATGGGCCTCGCCGACCGGATCGCCGTCATGCACGGCGGCAAGATCGTGCAGGTGGATACGCCGACCGCGGTCTATAGCCGGCCGGCGACGAAATTCGTCGGCGGCTTCGTCGGCTCGCCGCCGATGAACTTCGTCAGCGCCCGCGCCGAAGCGGGCCGGGTCTCCTTGGGCGGGTTCACGCTGGCCGCGCCGACGTCCGGCCCGGTGGTCCTGGGCTTTCGCGCCGAAGACGCGCGTCTCACCGGCTCCGATCGCGGACTGCCCTTCACTCTCAAGGTCGCCGAACCCATGGGTTCGCACCTGCTGCTGACCGGCAGCGTCGACGGTGCCTTGGTGCGCGTGGTGGCGCCGCCCACGGCCACGGTCAGGACCGGAGACGTGATCGGGCTGGCGCTCGATCCCGAGCGGGTGGTGTGGATGCATCCGGACAGCGGGCTGGCGTTGGGATCGGCCGCATGAAGCAGGCGGAACGCAAGGCCTCCGATTTGGATGCGAGCGCGCACGCGATCCTCAGCGCCAATGACCGCGGCGGCTACTCCGTGCCGAACGGCAAGGTCTATCCCTTCCAGTGGAACTGGGACGCGGCGTTCATCGCGTTCGGCTACGCGTCGTTCGACCGGGCGCGGGCCTGGCAGGAACTGGACATGCTCTTCCTCGGCCAGTGGGACGACGGGATGGTGCCGAGCATCGTCTTCCACAAGCCGGCGGAGAACTACTACCCCGGGCCCGCCGTGTGGGGTACCCGCCACATGCCGCCCACGACCGGGATCACCCAGCCGCCGGTCGCGGCGACCGCGGCGCGGGTGCTGCTGCAATCCGGCGGCGAACAGGCCCAGTCGCAGGAGCGGGCGCGCGGCCTCTTCCCCAAGCTGCTCGCCAGTCATCGCTGGTGGCACGAGACGCGCGACCCGGACGCATCCGGCCTCGTCACCATCGTCCATCCCTGGGAGACCGGCCGCGACAACTCCCCGGAATGGGACGAGCCGCTGGCCCGCATCGAGCCGAGGGTCGAGGTCAGCCGGCTCCGCAAGGACAAGACCCACGTCAATGCCTCCGAGCGGCCGACGGACGATTTCTACAATCGCGTCATGACGCTGGTGGAAGACGCAAAGGCGCTCGGGTGGCGCGGCGAGGACGTCGCTCGAAGGTCGTCGTTCCGGGTGTGCGACATCGGCATACAGTCGATCCTGCTGCGCGCCGATCGCGACCTCCTTGCCATGGCGCGACACTTCGGCCTCGCCCGTGAAGCCGACGCGATCGCCCAGTGGATCGAGCGGAGCCTGAGAGCGTTTCCGCGCCTGCTCCATCAGGACGGCATCTATCGTTCGCTCGACCATCGCACCGGCGAGCTGGCTCCGATCGCGACCTCCGCCGGTTTCCTGCCGCTCTATGCGCGGGCGGCGAGCGCCGCCGAGGCGGGGGTGCTCTCTGACCATCTGCATGGCTGGGCGGGTTCCGTCCGCTATCTCGTCCCCAGCACCGCCCCCAGCGCGGAGGCCTTCGACCCCGTGCGCTATTGGCGTGGTCCGACATGGCTGCCGATCAACCGGATCCTCGCCGACGGCTTCGCCGCCTATGGCGATATCGCGACCGCGACACGCATCCGCCGAGACTCTCGCCACCTGGTCGAGAGCGTGGGGCTTTGGGAATACTATCATCCCATGACCGGTGCCGGGCTCGGCGGCGGCGAATTCTCCTGGACCGCGGCGATGTGGCTCGCCTGGATCGGAAACGATTCTCAGCCGGACATCCTCACCGAAGTCTGAGGTGCAAGCCGGCTCCTGAATGCCGAGCCGGCCTCTGCGAAGCTTGCTATCCTCGCCCTCAGCCGGGATAGGAAGCACGCGATGAGCATTCGGTTGAGCCTCGCCGAGATCAACCGCCTGAGCCTGGAGGCACTCCTGGGCTCCGGCGCCGACCGGCGCAACGCCGAGCCGGTGGCGCGCTCGATCGAGGATGCCGAGGCCGAAGGCATCCCCAATGTGGGATTGAGCTATCTCACGCATTATTGCGAGGATCTGCGACGCGGCCGGATCAATGGCAAAGCCATACAGAATGTGGAGCAGATCACCAGCGCGGCGATCCGGGTCGACGGCGACTACGGTTTCGCGCATGCGGCGTTCATCGCCGCCGAGTCCGCCTTCCTCGCCTCAGTCGAAAACGCCGGGTTCGCCTGCCTGGCAATCCGGCATTCCTACATGGCCGGTGTCGTCGGCTGGTTCGTCGACCGCTTGGCGCGCCGGGGTTTGGTTGCGCTCGCCTTCGGCAACTCGCCGTCGATGGTGGCGCCCTTCGGCGGCAAGCGGCGCTTCTTCGGCACCAACCCCATGGCCTTCGCCGCCCCGCGCGCATCGGCGCCGCCGCTCGTCGTCGATCTCTCCACGAGCGTGACCGCAAGGGTGAACGTGGTCCAGGCCGCCGCCGCCGGCGGCCCGATACCGGAGGGATGGGCGCTGGACGAGGACGGCAGACCCACGACCGACCCTGCTCGCGCGCTCGCCGGCACAGTGGCCCCGCTCGGCGGCTACAAGGGGACCTGCCTTGCGATCATGGTCGATGTGCTGGCGGCGGGGCTCACTGGCTCCAACTGGGCGCACGAAGCCGAAGTGATCCGCGCCGATCCCGGCGGGCCGCCCGGCGTGGGCCAGATGCTGCTCGCCTTCTCGCCCGATCGGCTGGGGGCACCGGCGCTGGCGGGCCGGCTCGAGAAAATGCTGGCTGCCATGTGCGCGGATGAAGGTGTGCGGATACCCGGCGACCGGCGCCATGCACACCGTCTGCAAGCGGAACGCGACGGCATCGTCGTCGCCAGCTCCTTGCACCAGAAGCTTGTAAACTACGCCGGCTGAGCGGCGGTCGGCCTCGGATTGCAGAGTACAAGCGGAGTGGACCCTGAATGACCAAGCATGCGAGCGCCTATGAAGGAGGCTGCCTCTGCGGCGCCATCCGCTTTCGCTGCCGGGTGGGCGAGCCGCCGAGCACTTACTATTGCCATTGCCGCATGTGCCAGAAGGCGAGCGGTGCGCCGGTGGTCGCTTGGGCCAGCTTCCCGGCGGAGCGGGTGGAATTCGTCAAGGGATCGCCCGCCTGGCATCGGTCCTCGGCGATGGTCATGCGTGGGTTTTGCGCCCATTGCGGTACGCCCTTGGTTTGGCAGGCCGAGACCGGTAAGAACCAGCTGGCCTTGACCCTCGCCACCTTCGACGAGCCCGATCAGCTACCGCCGAAGATCCATGTCTGGACCGAGAGCAAGATGCAGTGGTTTGCCATTAATGACGGCTTGCCGCTGCACCCGCAGCGGGCGAGCAACTAGCAGCCTCAGACCGATTCCTTGCCTTCGGCTTCGGCCTCGGCGCTGTACGCGTATTCGACGATGCCGCGCGGCGGCTTCTGGATCGTCTGCCAATCCTGGAAATCCATCTCGGCCTGCCGGCAGGCGGCCTCGAAGGTCGGCTGGCCGTAGAATTCGTGCCAGTTGTCGACGAGATCGTCGACCTCCTCCAGCTCGAGCACGCCCGTCTCGTGCAAGGTCGCCTTTAGATAATCGAGGAAACGGATCTTGAGAGCCATGCTGGAATTGGCGACGAAGTTGACGGCACCAGCGATATAACCCAGCAGATACAGCTTCTGCTGCACGGTACGGCCGAAGCCCCTTGGCGCGCCGGAGCGGGCGCGCTGCACGAAGATCGTAAGCTTGCCCAGATGCTCGTCGGTGACGGTCCTCAGCTTGCGCCAAGTCCCGCCGAAGCTGGGCGCGGGCGGCGGCGCGCTCGGCGGTTCCGCCGCCGGCGCCATCGAGCGGAGCGTACTCAGAATGCTCTCTCGCTGCTCGCCGTGCAGGCTGCGCGAGGCCGCATGCAGCCAATAGCCGACCCGCTCCAGCATGGTGGAGAGGCTGGCACCCTTGATCAGGAAATCGTCGCCGCCGGCCTCCATGCATTCCAGCAAGACCGGCAGCCGCGCACCCTCGGTGTAGAAGATGACGGTGATCGAACGACCGAACCGGTCGCGCAGCTTTTGGCAGACTTCCGGGCCGCTCATGCCGGGCAGCCTTACATCGAGAATGACCGCCCGCGGCACATGCATCTTCAGGAGATTGAGCGCCTCTTCGCCGGTCTCCGCGCCGAGCACGCGGTACTCGGCGAGCTTGAGGGCCTCGACGTAGAGACGGCGCTGCGAGAATTCGTCCTCGACCACCAGGATCAGGTCCTGGCTCACTGCGGGGACCCACCCTTGCCCCTCGCGCCGACCGCAGGTGCCTGGATATCCCGACATTCCTCGCTGAGCTGAGCCAGCGCATGATCGAGGATGCCGCGCGTGCCGGCCACGAGATCCCGCGCCTTGGCATCGGCGCGGTCGTGGCACGCATCAAGGATCGTTCGGCCGCGCTCCGCCAGCTCGCCGAGGCCGAAGGTCTTGGCAGCACCGGCAAGCCGATGGGCATGAAAGGCCACGTCGTCCATGGCAGCCGACGCGGCCGCGCGTTCGAGTTCGGCCAGATAGCGCGGCGCATCTTCGAGGAAATGCGCCGCAATCTCCTGGAACACCGTGGCTCCGAGCCGCGCCGCGAGCTCGCGCCCATGGCTTCGCGGCTGATCGTCTTGCCGCGACGAGCCGACCCGCGCCAAGCCGGCCTTCGTCCATTTGGCGATGACCGCTTGCAGCTTCGCCTCGGCAATGGGCTTGGCGATGACCTCGTTGACCCCGGCGGCAAGGCAGCGCTCGACCGTATCCTCGAACGGATCGCCGGTCAGCACCACGATCGGGATGGCTGCGCGCCGCCCCGACAGCGCCCGGATGGCGCTGGCCGCCTCGGCCCCGCCGAGGCCCGGCATGTGCAGGTCCATCATGACGAGGTCGTAGCGCATGAGGCGGACCGCTTCGACGGCTTCCCGGCCGTTCTCCGCGAGGTCCACCTGACAGCCCAACCCATCGAGCATGGCGGTCAAGAGAAGCCGGCTGCTCCGATCGTCTTCCGCCACCAGAATTCGCACTGCGCCCCAGCTCCCCAAACCACCCGAACCAGGCGTCGTGCCCAGCATGCAATTGACGGCAAGCTAGCTCGAAGCGAGGGCGGCGGGCAAATCCCGAGCCCCTAGACGACGCGTGCGGCTCGGCCTGCGGTGCCGGCTAACGCAGACCTGGAGAGCGCCCCTCGCACGCGGCCTGCACCGCTCCTCCTCCGCTTGTGCGCCTCTCACCCTTTGCTATGCTGGCGCGAGTCGTCGGCTCGCATTCGCGCTCATTCAAGCGGTGGCGGCAATGGTCGAGGTTGCGGTTTCGGGCGCGGGGCTCGAGCCAGAGCGATTCTGGGGCGCGAGCGCCGTTGCGGGGTTGCTCCGGCACTTGGCCGCGGAAGGCGAGCGCCGGGCGTTGTGGGCGCCGGTCTTCTTTGGCGCCGGCATCGGCCTCTATTTCGCGCTTCCGGTGGAACCGCCGCTCTGGCTGGGCCTCGCCGCCGCTGCCGGCGCGATCGCTCTCGCCGTCGCTCTCAGGCGTCGGCCGGGCTGGCGCGAGGCGGCGCTGGCGCTTGCCCTCTCCGCCGGCGGCTTCGCTCTCGCCAGCGTCAATTCCTGGGAGCGCTCCACGCCGATGCTGCAGCGTCGGATGGGGCCGGTCCCGGTTACCGGGCGCGTCATCGACATCGACACGCGCGAGAAAGGCTGGAGCGTCATCATCGCGCCCGACCCGTTGCCGGGCTTGACCGCGGGCGAGCAGCCGCCGCGCATCCGCGTGCATATCCCGGCGCGCAGCGACGAGCTCAATCCCGGTGATCGCATCCGCTTGAAGGCGATGCTCTTTCCGGTGCCGGCACAGACGCTGCCGGAGGGCCGCGATCTGCAGCGCGAGGCCTATTTCGCTCGGATCGGCGCCGTCGGCTACTCCTTCGGCGGCGCCCGCCACGACCTCGAGGAGGCGAGCGGCGAGGTAAGTCTGGCGGAGCCGGCCGGAGGGTTTCAGCAGTGGCTGATCCAGCTTCGCACCGAGATGACGCGCCGCATCGCGACCGTGCTCCCCGGATCGGCCGGCGGTGTCGCCTCGGCCTTGATCACCGGCAAGCGCGGCGCCATCGCCGAGGAGGTGAAGCAGGCGTTCCGCGACTCCGGACTGTCGCATCTCCTGGCGATCGCCGGCCTGCATCTGGGCCTGGTCGGCGGCTTCGTCTTCTTCGCTGTCCGGGCGCTGCTCGCCTTGGTGCCTTATGTGGCGCTACGCTATTCGATCAAGAAGATCGCCGCTGCCGTCGTGCTCGCGGTGCTCGTCTGCTATCTCATGATTTCCGGCAGCTCGATCCCCACGCAGCGCGCCTTCGTCATGAACGGTCTGCTGTTCGCCGCCATCCTGGTCGATCGGCTGCGCATCTCGATGCGGGTGTGCGCGATCGCCGCCTTCTTCGTGCTCGCCATCAGCCCCTCGAGCCTGGTCGGGGTCAGCTATCAAATGTCGTTCGGCGCCGTGGTGGCGCTGATCGCGGTCTATGAGAGCTTCGGCCAACGCCTCGGCCGGATGCTGCATGGCGGCTCGGTCGGCGGCAAGGTTCTGGGCTATGTGGCCGGCGTGGTGGTGACCACGATCGTGGCAACGGTCGGCACCGATCCTTACTCGATCTATCACTTCCACCGCCTGGCGCTCTATTCGCCGCTGGCGAATGCGGTGGCGGTGCCGTTGAGCGCGGTGTGGACGCTGCCTTGGGGCGTCGTCGCCTGCATGCTGATGCCGCTCGGCCTCGAGCAGTGGGCGCTGGTACCCATGGGCTGGGGCATCGATGTGACGATCTTCGTCGCACAATGGGTCTCGGCGCTGCCGGGCAATGTCTGGCTGATGCCGCGATTGCCCGCCGGGGGCCTGCTGCTCATTTCCATGGGCGGGCTCTGGCTCTGCCTGTGGAACCAGGCCTGGCGCTGGTGGGGCGTGGCGCCGATCGTGCTCGGGCTCTTCAGCATGACGCTCACGCGCCCGCCCGACATCGTCATCGCCGACGGGGCGCGGATGATCGCGGTCCGCGCCGCGGACGGTCGCTATCTGGTGAACGCCGCCCCGGGCGAGCGCCTCTACCAGGCGGCGCTCGCCGAGGAGACCGGAGAAGCGCTGGCACCCTGGCCGAAACCCGGGGAGGCTCAGGACAGCCGCCTCGATTGCGCCGGGGCACGCTGCATTTATAGCGCGCATGGACAGCGCGTCGCCGTCGTCATCGGCAGCGACGGCCTGCCACGGGATTGCCGTGGCTTCGATGCGATCGTCAGCAGCGTACCCGCCGGTTTCCGCTGCCGTTCGGCCGTGCCGATCGTCGACCGCTTCGACTCCTGGCGCTTGGGCGGCGTCGGCCTCTGGCTCGACCGACGGGGAATTGTCGTGGAGAGCGCTAATGAGAGTCGCGGTACCCGACCTTGGGTCCCGCAGCGCCGTCGCCGCCCTGAGATCGCGACCGAGCAAGCGCCATGACGACCGATGCCGACAACCCGGCGGAACGCTACCGCAACAATCTCCAAGGCGAGGTCGACAGCGCCAGCCTCTACCGGGCGCTCGCAGAAGCAGAGATCGACCCGCGGCTGGCGGAGGTCTATCGGCGCTTGGCGCAGATCGAGGAGGCCCATGCCGCGTTTTGGCAGAACCGTCTCGAAGCCATGGGGCGACGCGCACCCGGACTGAAGCCCGGCTTCCGCACCCGCGCGCTTGCCTGGCTGGCGCTTCGCTTCGGACCGGAATTCGTGCTGCCGGCGATAACCACGCTGGAACACCTGGACAGCGGCCAATACGACAAGCAGCCGGAAGCCGTCGCCGGCGGCCTGCCGCAGGCGGAGCGCTCGCATGCGCGCATCCTCGAAGCGCTATCTCAGAGCGCTCCCGGAAGCCTGACCGGCGGCGTGCTGGCGCGGCTCGAAGGCCGCCACCGAGGCATCGGCGGCAACGCGCTCAGAGCCGCCGTGCTCGGCGCCAATGACGGCCTGGTGTCGAATTTGAGCCTGGTCATGGGCGTGGCCGGGGCCGCGCTCGACCCCCATTCGATCCTGATCACCGGTCTTGCCGGCCTGCTCGCCGGTGCGGCTTCGATGGCGCTCGGCGAGTGGCTCTCGGTCAACAGCGCGCGCGAATCCTATCGCCAGCAGATCGACCGGGAAGCAAGCGAGCTGGCCGAGGTGCCCGAGGAAGAGAAGGAGGAGCTGATCCTCATCTATCAGGCGAAGGGGTTGAGCGAGGCGCAAGCCCGGGCGCTGGCCGACCGCTTGATGGCGAACGAGGACACGGCACTCGACACCTTGGTGCGCGAGGAGCTGGGCATCGACCCCAATGATCTCGGCGGCTCGGCCTGGGCGGCCGCGTCCACCTCATTCAGTCTCTTTGCGCTGGGTGCGATCTTTCCGGTGGCGCCGTTCTTCATCCTGAGCGGATCGGCGGGCGTGGCCGCGAGCGTGGCCGCGAGCGGCGTTGCGCTCTTTGCGCTGGGCGCCGGCACCAGCCTTTTCACCGGTCGCGGCGTGGCATTTTCAGGATTGCGGCAGCTTGCCGTGGGCCTGGCCGCCGCTGCCATCACCTTTGCCGTCGGCAGGTTGATCGGCGCTGTCATAACCTGATCCGATTTCATTAATCTAACTAAATTTTCCGTTATGTTGCATTGCATTAACAATTTGCTGCGAATATCTATTGATTTTCATAAAAACACGAAATAAATTCTCAACATCCCAATATTTGGAGTTGGCCATGAGCATTTCCGGCATTTCCGGCGGCAGCGGCTTCTCCGCCTATATTCCTCCGCAAGCGCCGCAACAGGACCCGACGCAATCGGCAAACAACGTCAACGGACCGAACGCCGCCAATGGTCCCGGCAACAGCGGCGGTCCCAACGGCACGCCGCAGGCGAGCGCTCTCAATCAGCCCACGCCCAATGGCAATGGAAGCGGGCCCGGCCAGCAGCCGCCATCCGGCGGCTCGAGCCTAGGCCAGAACCTCAATATCAGCGCCTAATCGCCACCAGCCGATCCGCTAGCGCCGGCCGCTGCCTACCGGCTGGTCGCGAAGACGTACCCGATCGCGGTGTCGCCGAGTCGTAGGGCGACCGGTCGCCCTCGTTCCCTCGTACCGTCCGGGAGAGCCCTGGGGCAGCGTGATGCCAATGGGTTGAGCGGTTCCCGCTGCGAACCCGGAAATTCAAGACAGTTAGGCAAATTCAATATAAATTAATGAGTTGTCGCTTCGCGTGCGTTCAACTTCGACGCGTGCGGGAGGGGGGTCATGTTCAAGGGTTTGAAGGGGTTCTTCACCGAGTCCGAAGGTAAGAAGGAACCCGCCGCGCGCCGGCCGATCGTCTCCCGAGGCGAAGCACTCGGCATCATCGATGGCAAACGCTACCCGATGAAGAGCTGGAGCACGCTCGGCATCCTGCTCGACCCTTATCACGGGGACCTCGTGCCGAAGCAGCGCAGCCGGCTCACCGTCAGCGTTAAGGACAATCAGTTCAATATCGAGTTCGATGCCGACATCATCGTCACGCGGGTCGACAAGAACGGGCTCGCTGCGCAATTTTTCTATTTGAATCCGACCTACAAGAAACAGATCGAAGACTATCTGAAGTACTACGGCCAGGCCTGAGGGCCCGCCCCGCCTGCCTCGCTACGGCCTGGATCGGTGGCGAATTCGCATCATGCGCATGGCCATCGCAGTCGGCGGCCAGCGGTGGCTTCAAAGCGAGCGCCGGCCTAGGTCTCGGTCGTGCGCACGAAGCACATGATGCCTTGCTGCGGGGTGTAGCAGACGACGCCGCGGCCCAAAGGATTATCCTTGCGCTGCAAGACCTTCTTGGGCGGCACGACGATCGAGAGGTCGTCGATGAGGACCGGCGCTAATATACTTGACGCACCCGCCCGACCGTCCGATGAGCGCGATTGTCTCCTTGAAGGGGAATAGGGCGCATGTCGTGGATCACCGACCTCGCAAACACATCTGGGATACCGGCAGGTGCAGCGACACTCGCTGCGGCGATGTTCGGCGCGTGCGTTGCGGCAGAAAAAGCTGCCCGGCCTGAGGCATTGAGGGACATTGGCCGTATCCTCAAAGACCCATCGTGGGAACGTTCAGTCAGGCCGTCCGCAATCATCCTACGTGTGTTCAATTGGACGTTTGGCGAACGTCACCTAAGTTGGAAATGCGTGTTCCGCTCTATGGCTGCTACTTTAGTTCTGATAGGTGGCCTCGGTCTTTCGTTGCATCTTAGGTCACCTACCCTGTGGGTAGGCATGAGTATTAATCATTTTGACGGATGGTGGGGCATCGTGCTGTTATTCTGTTTAGGAATAATACCAGACTATGCATCTTTGGCTAAAGCAAGATTTATATTAGCGGTAGTTGACCGATCTCAGTACAGAGGAGCCATAGTGGCTGGAGTTTGCGCTGACATAGTACTTTCAATTTTCGTTTCAGCCTTTGGGTTGTTTATAACCAACGCCATACTTTACAGATACGTGAGTGTCGCCCGGGTTATCGACGTATTGGGAGGATCTATAGTCCGGCTAGGAGATATATTCTCTGTGTTTCCTCTGAGGTTTAATATTTTTGAGTTATTTCTCCTTTCAACTTTTTTTACATCCATCTGGACGATCCTAATGCTCATTGCGACAATCGTCCTCAAACTGCTTTCGCCGGTTCACCGATTCACCGCATGGTTCTTCGATGTTGAAAAGCATCCTGTGCGGGCCGTCGGGCTCGTCGCTGGCGCATTGATTGTGCTTGGATCCCTAGTCTGGACCGCGGCGAGAATGCTGATTTGACACGTGGCCGCCGACGCGATCGGCATTCACCGCACGAAGTTTGAGGCGTACAGGGGCCGAGATCAGACGCCGCCAGGCGGGGCGAAGAGACATTTAACGCGCGCCCCGTTCCACGGTGGACCGTTTGGACGACACCACCAGTAACTCTGGTCGACCGACCAGTGAAAATCCGGGTCCTCTTCGTGGAACACCTGGCCAGTGCTCACCACTAACCAGCCATTGCCGCTCGACTTGACCGCACCTACCGGAGCCCGTTCGCAGTCATGGGGACCACAGCAATAGGCGGTCTTCGGATCTGTCATGATCCACGCCGCCTCGCCATGCGCGCCTACGGCGCTGGCTCGGAGAACCGCACACAGCACCATAGCGCAGAACCAGCCGCCCCTAATCCGGCCGGGACGTATCGCGATGGCCGCGAGCACGGAAACAAATGATTGCTGTTCGGTTGCCAGCCTGGAGGTTCGGATTGCGCTGGCCCGTGTCCAGTTCGCGAGCTTAGCCCGACGCGAAGCAGGAAGAGCCATGTTCACCTCCATGCAAGATCCATCGTTTCGGATCGCCTATGGCGCCAGCCTTTATTTCCTCCCTCGGTGGTCGCCTATTCTTTCAGACTGTCAATATAATGTAACATGAACTGAGCAAGAACACAATATATGGTAGGTCTGGCAAAAAATCACTGCGTATCGCGCCAAGGCAGACCCGAAAGTCGGTAGTCCGACAAGGCGTTAGCAAGATCGTGCGGCGGCGCCCGATGACGGTCGAGCGTCGCCGTGAAGTTAAAAGTCGGCTCGATGAATGAACACGAGCAGCAAGAGTTTCGTATTTTCGCTAAATATCAAGCACCAATCACCGTCACCGCGAATTGATGCAGTCTCTGCCGCGGAACACTATTATCCAGCCGCCCGAAGCTATTATTGATTGTTCTCAGCCACAGTCGACCGCGCCGCAGCTCCTGGCGCTGCTTCTTAATAATTCCGTCAGTCTTGTTGCCAAAGACTAAGCGGCCGGCTCATTCCGAGCCTCCGGCAGTCAGAGGCATCCGTGACGAGTCTCGATCTCTCCGTTCCGTCCTCGTCGGGCGTCGCAAAGGACCCGCGGATCATCGAGGAGCAGGTTCGCCTGCTCTATCAGGGCACCCTCCTGGCGCCGATCAACCTCCTCAACGCGGTGATCGTCTCGGCGGCGGTGTGGCCGTCCTTCCCGCCCGGTTTTCTCGTCGCCTGGATCGGCTTGACCGCGCTCGTCGTCGGGTTGCGCCTGCTTTTGCGCCACCGCTATCTGCGGGACACGGAGCGCACAGGCACGGCTCGACTCTCGGCCAGGCGGTTCGCGATCGGCGCGCTGGCCTCGGGCCTGCTTTGGGGTTCGCTCGGCTTCGCCCTGCCGATTGTCGGACGCCCCCTCGACTTTCTGTTCGTGACCTTCGTCGCCGCAGCGATGTCCGCGGCCGCGATGACGTCGATGGCAGCGTATTTCCCGGCGCTCCTCTGCTATCTCCTCCCCTTCATCCTACCGCCGGCGCTCGCTTTCATCGTCACGCCTGGGCCGAACTATCACTTGCTGGGTCCACTCGTCCTGCTCTACGCCGCCGTGCTAATCGCGACCGGCTGGAACATGAGTCGGTCGATCTTGCGCACGCTGCAATTGAAAATCGTCAATGCAGCGCTGAACGAGTCGCTCACCCTAGCCCATCGCGAGCTCCGCACTGTCCAGCAAGGAAGATGGGGCACCTTCGCCCATCTCAGCCACGAGCTCAGAACCCCGTGACCGCCATTCTCGGCTTCTCCGAGGCGATCCGCGACCAGGTGTTCGGGCCTCTCGGCGATCCGAGATACCGCGACTACGCGGATCACGTGCACAGCAGCGGCCGGCACCTCCTCGACCTCGCGAGCGAGCTCCTCGATCTGTCGCAAGGGGAGTCCGGCATGCTGCCGCTGTTCGAGAGCGAGGTCGATATCGCGGCGCTGATCGAACGCTGCGCGGCGATCATGGCGCCGCGGACCGAGGCGCAGCAGCTCAGCCTCATCCTGAGGGTCGACCCCGGTCTCCCCTTGCTTGCCGCCGATGAGACTCGGCTCCGCCAGATCCTGCTCAATCTCCTGACCAACGCGGTCAAGTTCACGTTGCCGCCCGGCGAGATCACGATCGCGGCTGAGGCGGCGATGGATGGCGGCATCGTCGTCAGCGTGACCGATACCGGCATCGGCATGAAGCCCGAGGACATTCCCCGCGCCCTGGAGCCGTTCGTGCGTCTGGCCACACCCCTGGTGCGCCGAACCGAGGGCGTGGGCCTAGGCCTGCCGCTCTGCAAACGCTTGGCGGAGCTGCACGGTGCGGCCTTCGAGGTTCAAAGCCAGCTCGGCAAGGGAACGGTCTGCACCGTTCGATTTCCCGCCTCTCGAAGCCAACCGCGGGCGGCGGCGCAATCGATCGCCTCGTGAGTCCCGGAGATGAGCGGCTCGTGCGATGAGTGGCCCACTTATCCCCGAAATACGCTGACAAATTTCAGCGGCGGGACACGTCCGTCAAACCCGCGCCGGCGAGGCCGCGCTTCGCCCGGCCGAAGCGGAGGCCTTCCTCACCGGCCGCCGCTCGTAGAACCATTGCGCGCTCTGGGCCAAGGCGCGGTCGGCGCCGATCCGGCCGACGAGCTGCAGACCAAGCGGCAGCCCCGCGCTCGTCCAGCATAGAGGCACGGTGATCGCCGGTACGTGGAGCGCGGTCCAGAACCGGTTCATCACCGCATCGCCGGTATTGGCGAAGGCCGGCGCCACACCGGTCGCCGCCGGCATGATGAGGGCATCGGCATGGCGGACGAGCGCGTCGAATTCCAGCTGATAACGCTGGCGGCGCCGACGGGCCTCGGCGTACTCGGCAATATCCTTCTCGAGATAGGGCCGCAACAGCTGGCGCAGTTCCGGCACCAGCTGCATCCGGTCCGGCGCCAAGAGAATGCGCGCCGCCTCCCAATAGCACAGCTCTTGCTGCAGCCCCCGGAAGTCGCCAAGCGGGAACGGCAGATCGATGGTCTCCGCGACCACGCCCTCGCCTCGAAGCCAGCCGGCGAGTTCCTGCAGGCGTTCGCGATAGCCGTCCCGTTGCGGCAGCTCCGGCGGCAGACGCAGCACCAGCACGCGCCGGGGCGCCAAGGGCGCCACCACCTCGCCCTGAGGCAACGTCAGCGCGCTTGCCGGATACCACACATCGCGCGGCGATCGCGCGAACAGGCCGAGATGATCGAGGGTGGTGGAGATCGCTTCGACGCCCTCCATGTGCAAGAGACCGAAGCTCGGCTTGAAACCGGTGATACCGCAATAGGCGGCGGGACGGATGGTCGAGCCGGCCGTCTGGGTGCCGAGCGCGAAGGAAACGAATCCAGCCGCCACCGCCGCCGCCGATCCGCTGGAGGAGCCCCCCGGGGTGCGGGTCGCGTCATGGGGATTGGTCGTCGGGCCCGGCACCGGATAGGCGAACTGCGTGCATACGGTCTTGCCCAAGATCGTGGCGCCGAGCCTTCGCATCTCCCCCACGCACCAGGCATCGGTACGGGGACCGACAGGCGCGGTTTCGCTGGCGCCATAGCGGGTCGGGAAATCGGCGGTGGCGATGATATCCTTCAGGCCGACGAGCGCACCGCCGAGGGGACCCGCCTGCGGCAGGGCGATCTGCCGGCGCGCGGCATCGACATCGAGCGCCACGAAGGCACGCACGCGGGCCTCATCGGCCTCGAGCCTTGCCAGCTGCCGCTCGGCTAGAAGCGCGCGCGCCTGCGGCGTGGCGGCGGCGCAGAAATCTGAAACCTCAGCATCGACCTGCATGGTGGCGCTCTCTCTCGCCCGGACGAACCCGATCCCGCCCAAGCCGCCCGTTCTCAGTTCAACAGCGCGTTCACCTAGACCACAACTCTAGCAGCAATCCAAGCAAGGCCAGTCCCATCCAAAATGCGAAGCCGGCGATCTTCCTAACTAATCATGTAACTGGCTGCAATAATTGTGCTACTTTATACCTTGTACTTTCATGGCGTGGGGGGAACTGGTGCGGATGGCCATTCGACAGAAGGTCGGGGCGCGAATACTGATTGTCGCGGGACTGTTGCTCTGGCTGATGACGCCCGCCGACGCCCTAGCGGCACCGGTCAACGACGTTTTTGCCAGCGCAACGACGATCACCGGCGTCTCCGGCACCGTCACCGGTACCACTGTCCTCGCTACCAGGGAGGTGGGCGAGCCTACCCATGGCGGCGTCGGCAGCGGCAACTCGGTGTGGTGGAAATGGACGCCGACAAGCACCGGGCTCGCCACCTTCAGCACGGCCAATAGCGCCAGTAACAACGTCCTAGCCATCTATACCGGTTCGGCGGTCAATGCGCTCACCGCCGTCACGCTCGGTTCCGGCGGCAGCCAGACCACCAACACCATTGCCTTCTTCGCCAGCGCCGGTTCCACCTACTACATCGCCGTGGACGGCATCTTCGGCGTGACCGGAGCCGTCACGCTCACCTGGAGCCAAGTCACGCCGCCCAACTCCGGCTGGTGGTGGAATCCGGCCGAGCCCGGCCGGGGCTACGCCATCGAGGTCACCGGCATCTCGCCGCTGCTGACCTCGCCCAGGATTTTCTTCAGCGTCTTCGGCTACGATGCGACCGGGCCGGCGCTCTGGTACATTTCCACCGGTTTGATGAGCAGCCCGACGAGCTATACCGGCACGCTCGATCAATATTCGGGCGGTCAAAGCTTGACCGGCACCTTCAAACCACCGACCAGGCTCGGCTCCGCCGGCACCCTCGCTCTCAGCTTCACCAATCAGTCGACGGGGACGCTGACCTGGCCGGGCGGCACCGTGCCCATCCAGCGCTATGAGTTCACACCCGGCGGTCTCAGCCTGCCGCAAGTGACCGGCGCGGTGCAGACGGGTTGGTGGTGGAATCCGGCCGAGCCCGGCCGCGGCTATTTCGTCGAGACGCAGAACAGCAGCATCCTGATCGGGACGTTCATGTACGACACCAACGGCCGCGCCACCTGGTTCATCACCCAGAATACGGTCACCAGCGCCGTCAGCTATGCCGGACGCCTCTTCGAATACGCGGGCGGACAATCGATGTTCGGCACCTTCGTGGCGCCGAGCACGGTCATCGACCGCGGTTCCCTCAGCGTTTCGTTCTCGAGCACCACCACGGGCACCGTCACCCTGCCGAGCGGAACCCAGGTCCCGATCAGCCGCTTCAACTTCTGAGCGTCGTCGTTGCCGTCGCCGCTCATCCCTTGGCGTAATAGGCGTCGATGATCCGCTGTTCGGCAGAAGCCGCCTCGCGCACCGATGTCAGGGGATCCTGGCCTTGCAGCAGCACACGATCCAGCATCTGCACGAAGACCTCGCGCTGGGCATCCTCGTCGACGAAGTCGGTCGCCACGGCATAGGCGAGGCCCTTGGCGATAGCGGCATGCGCCGGGTTGGCAAGACTGGCCGGCGCCAGCGCCACCGAAGGCTTCGCCGGGAGCTCGCCGGTCTTCTCCAGCCAAAGCGTCATCGCCTCGTCCGCGGTGATGAAGGCGAGGAACTTGAGCGCCGCCTCGCGCCGCACCCCGCCGGCGCTGGCGGTCAGCGCATTCACCCAATAGGAGGAGTAGTTCGCTTGGATGCCGTTATGCGTCGGCAGCTCGGCGGCCGCCCAGTCGAGATTGCGCGTCTGCTGCAGGCTGCCGATCAGGAACGAGCCGTCGACATGCAAGCCCGCCCGGCCGGCGCGAAAAGCAGCCGCGGTCTCCGACATGAATCCCGCCTGGGCGACGCGATGGGTGCGCTCCAGGTCTGAATACCATTTGAGCGCCGCCGCGCCGTGCTCGTCCCCATAGGTAACCTTGCGATAATCGGGCGAGAAGGGCGTGCCGCCGAACTGGCGGACCAGAACCTCGCGCCACCAATGGGAATCCTGGGAGGGCAAACCGATGGTGGTGCCGGCGATGGTGAGATTGCCGCCGCCATCGCGCTTGGTCATTCGCGCCGCTTGCTCGACGAAGCTGTCGAGGGTCAGTGGCGGAGCGGCCAAGCCGGCCTCCTGCATCAGCCGGCGATTGGTGAAGAGCGCCAGGCTGCGCACGGCGGTCGGAACCGCATAATAGGCGCCTTCGAGGCGCATCTGCTGCACCATCGGAAAGAAGCTCCGATCGAGCCGGTCCGGCGGGAAGAGATCGCGCGGCAGTTCCTGCAGGAGGCCCGCTTTGCGATATTCGCGCAGCCATCCATAGTAGAGCTGCATGAGGTCGGGCCCGACGCCGGCCGGCACCGCGGCGGCGACTTTGGTGCGGTATTGCGCATAGGGAAAGGTCGTCTGCTTGACGATGATTCCGGGATTCTCCGCCTGAAAGCGTCGGATCAGCTCATCCATCGCCTCGACGCGTTCCTTGAAGAAGTATTGCCAATAGTCGATCTGGACGCTCTCGGCCCTGGCCGGCCTGAGGCCGAGCGCAACCGCGCCGGACGCGGCGACGGCGAGGAAGGCCCTGCGCCCATATTTCTTGCTCACGCCCTTGCTCCTCTGTTGCATCTGCGCTTTCATCGTTTCGAGCTCGTGAAGGTCATGGTCATGGCATGCGCCGGTTGCAGCTGAACGGTGGCGCGGACATCCTCGCGCTAACCGATTGTGCGCCAGCGCCGGCGCTCTCATCATATTCTTTTCCAGAGGTGCGGCTCGAGGAAGATCCGGCGACAGCCGCACGCTGGCTGCCCGATGCCTGCTTCTGCACGCGCTTCGGCGTGTTCGTGGTGCGGCATGGCGGCCGGACGATCTTGATCGATTGCGGACTCGGACCCGGGCCCATCGCGTATTTTCCCGGGCTCGTCGGCGGCCTACCCCTGCAGCTGGGCACCATCGGCCTTACCACCGAGGCAGTGGATTTGGTGGTGTTCACCCACCTGCACCTCGACCATGTCGGCTGGGCGGTCGACGGCGATGGTCGCCCCCGTTTCGCCAATGCCCGCTATATCGTCGGCGCCGAGGAATGGGCGCATTGGGACGGGCTTGGCGAGAGGGCGGGCTTGCCGCATCACGTTGCGGGGGTGAGAAACTCGGTCGCGCCGCTGGCCCGCGCCGGACGCCTCGATTGCGTGGAAGCCGGCGCACGGATCGCGGCGGGCGTCACGCTCATCGACAGTGCCGGCCACTCGCCGGGACATCGCTCGGTGCTGGTCGAAGCCGGCGATCGGCGCGTGCTGATCACCGGCGATCTCTGGCACAACCCCGCGCAAATCGCCAGGCCCGGCTGGTGTCATCGCGCCGATATGAACAAGGCCGCCGCCATTGCCGCGCGCCGGCGCATCCGCGACGCGGCGCTCGACAATGGCTGGCTCATCGCGTCCGGACATTTCCTCGAGGAGGACGTCTTCGGCCGGATCGAACGGGTCGCCGGCGAGGCCCGCTTCGTGCCGCTTCCCGGTTGAGAGCGCCAGGTACCGCTCCGAAATCACACTGCCCATTTTCCGTACGCGTCGGCGGACGAGCTTGTGTATGACGCGCCAATCTCTCGACGAGCGCCGAACGCTGCGCGTCGAGCTTCACACCCTCGCATCGCCGCCGACAGCGGCCGAAGCCAAAGCGAGGGCTGAGCCCTCGCCTCAGGGAGGTGGGATCGGATCGCCGTTTCAGCGATCAGAAGCGGAGTGCCACCCGTCCGAATCCGGCACCGTTGAAGGCATGACGGCCGCCGCGGTCGATGGCATCGATCGAGCGGTCGACGCCGGATTGCGGAATGGGTTCGTAGAGGCGCGCCTCGACCGGCGCGTTGCCCAATGCGGCGACGATGCGCGGACGTACGCGATGCCAGTCAAGCCCGCCAAGGCCGCAGCCCAAGGGCGGCACGGCGATGCTGACGATGCGCTCGTCGAGAGTGAATTCGCGAAGCGCCAACAGCCCGGCCTCGATGTCGTCCAGGCGCGATTTCTCGCTCCAATGGCGCTTGGTCGGGAAGGCAACGAGGCGTTGCTTGGTATCGGCGGCATGGGTGATCAAGAGGGCGCCCGGCCGGATCTGTCGCCGCTTGCAGGCCTCGACATAGGCCGCATGGTGGGCCGGCCAGCGCCGGCGAAACTGCAGGGCGAGACCGCGGTCCATGACGCCCACGCAATTGACCGGATCGATGAGCGCCTCGGCATCGTCGTCGAGCAGATTGCCGATGCAGCTTCTGACTGACATCAAACCGCGGCCAAGGCGATTGCGATCCCCATCAGTCCCATATAGGCCTTCGCCGGCATGCATGCAATTTAAATTGCATTTTAGCTAAAACTGTGCTGGTATGGGCATGTCGATCGGCAGCTGCCTTGCAGGCACACTCTAACGTTTTGCTAGAGCTAACAAATTCGGGAAAATGCGGATCGACCGAGGATACAGGAAGGAGATGCATCCATGGCCTATCCGACCCTCGCCGGCCCCGCCTCCAATCCGCCCGGAGCGCCCCGAAGGCCGCCTTCCGGGCAGAGCTGGGTCGAGATCACCATGAAGCCCGACCATGTCATGCTCGGCGACTTCCTGCCGCCGGCGGTCCTGCCCACCACCCGCACCTTCGAGCCCGAGCCGAATCGGGTCCACGCCCGCGCCGCGCCCAGCGCCTGGCCGGAGCGCGACCGCAACCGCCAGCCCTGCGCCGCCAAGCCTCGCAACTGGCGGCCGCCGCGGCTGCCGGAACCGATCTATGCCACCTTGCGCCGCATGGCGGTCGAGATCGTCTGCATCGGCTTCGTCGGCGTCGTGCTCTTGGCGGTCGGCTACAAGCTGGTGCACGCCGCGCTGCATTGATCCGGCCGGTGCCGGCCGCCCGCCCCCCGAAACGTTCCTTCAGCGCACGCCTAGCCGCCAGCAGGCAAGGAGCCTTGGCGCTCGCGCGCTCGTCGGCCTCAGCGATTCACCTTCACCCACAACGCATGGTGGCTGAAATACGCCTCGATCTGGCGCATGACCTCAGGAGCGACGGAAACGATCTTCGCCGCCAGCCCGGCTGCGTCCTTTCGGACCACGATCGCCCGGGCATCGACGATGAAATCGAAAACGTCCTGCCGGACGGAGATCGCGACCTCGAAGGTTCCATTTTCCGCCAGCTCGCCCTCGTAGGGCGAGGCGAGGAACCCGATCGCGCTCCAATTGCGGAGCGGATACTGCCTGCCTTCGATGACGACGAAGCAATGCGCCGGCGTGTCCACCCGTAGCGCCTGACGCCGATCGGCACCCTCCGCTTTCCTGAGAAGCAGTCGTTTGAGGCGGTCCAGCAAGGTGTCGCTCACTCGCTTCGGCGGCGCTCCAGGACTCGATCGAGGCTCCAGGCACCTCCGCCGACGACCGCGATGTAAAGGAACACGAAGCTATAGGCCGCAGCCGCGATGCCGCCGTTCAGGAGCGGAAAGAAGCTGCGCGGCGCATGCGAGATGAAATACGCGAAGGCCATCTCTCCCGAGCAGAGGAAAGCGACGGGACGGGTGAGCAGCCCAAGCACCAAGAGCGTGCCGCCGACGAGCTCGATCACGCCTGCAAACCAGATGAGGGAGAATGTCGACAGAGTGTCGAAGTTGGCGACGTGCGGAAAGCCGAGGAACTTCGCGGTTCCCGCCTCCAGATAGAGCAATGCCACCGCGATGCGCATGACGCTCAGCATGCGGTCCGGCAGACTCGGCCCCAGCAAATTCTTCAACATGGTCGCTCTCCCTCCACCCCCGCTCGAGCGTATCATACCTTAGTGCTCGCTCTGCTAGCCCCGTCCACTCGATTCGGCATCTCCCAGCAGACGGCCAAGCGTTCCACCCAGGATTTTTTCCATGTCTTGACTCGAAACGAAAGGGCAACAGGAGCGCAGGATTTCGAGCGACTGACGGTAGGTCATGAAGCGGTTCACCACGGGATAGTCCGATCCCCACAGCAATCGCTCGGCGCCATAGCGGTCATACACCGCATGGAAGACGTCGAGCATCTTCGCATAAGGGAACTCCCAGGGGCGCCGGCTGCCATAGCCGAAGCCGGAAACTTTGACGTAGAGGTTCGGCAGGCGGGCGCCTTCGAGGAGGAGCGCCAGCCCGCTCTCCTCTGTGGGAATGTCACCGCGCACGCGCCCCAGATGGTGCAGAAGGATCGTGAGATCGGGAACGCGCTCGGCGAGCCCGGCAATCGTCGGTAGCTGCGAGGGGCCGCAGGCGAGACGGAAAATCAGCCCATGCCTTGCGGCAAGACGCGCGAAGCCGAGACCGTCGGGAGAGAGCAGCCAACCGGCGTCGGCATCTTCGTTCATGTAGTGCGTGATGCCGCGCGGGTTGAATGTCTCGATGACAAGCTGCAGCCGCTCGGCTGCGCCCGGCGTGTGATGCACCGCCATCCAGCGCGAGTCCACGTCGGCGAACGGTATGAGCCTTCCCCCTGAGCTCGCGGCACGCGCGAAGGCATAGCGATTGTTCTCGGGATTGCCGGCGATCGAGGCGCAGATGATGACTGCTCGGGTAACCCCGGCGCCATCCATCTCCCAGAGGAGATTTTCGGCACGGCCGCGGCTGTCGGGATCGGGAACTTCGGGCTGGTAGGGCCAGCGTTCCCAAGCATGGCAATGGGCATCCAGGATCATGCGCGGCATTCTATCGGGCTTGTTCGGCTCGCGCACTTCGCCCACCCACCGCGCGGTGCTGTTCTGGCGACGCCAAGAGGCCGCCTTGCCGCCGGTATCCGCCATCGACCCGTTCGCGCTGAAGCCGGTGCTCGGCAATCTCATCGTCCTCGCCGTGCTGGGCGACGGCGCCGACTTCCGTTTCCGTCTCTACGGCACGGACGTCGCGAAGGAGGCGCGCTTCGACTGGACCGGCAATACGGTCAACGAGATGCGACGGACCCTCAGAGGTCCCGGACCTGCTTTCTACCTTGCAACCTACCGGGCATTGCTCAGCCGCCGCAAGCCGATCTACACCGTCAACCCGGCGATGGTCGTCTTCGAACGCCGCGCCTGGGGCCGCCTGGCGCTGCCGTTCGGCGACCCCGGAGCGGATTGCGTCGAGCGTATCCTCGTCGGCAACTATGTCGTCAGCCAGGATTTCGTCACCGACGAGGAGGAACGCCGCTTGGCGAGCCTGCGCGAGGAGATGCGGGCCCAGCGCTGGCGAGACCGCGGCTGAACCTACCGGCTTGGCGTGCCGAAATCGTCGACGGCGCGGCAATCCCGTGACCGAGGCCGGGAACCGCGATAAGCTTTCACCGGCACCGCAATTCGACGGCGCCGCCCTTCTCCAATGGATCTGCCATGACATTCGATGATTCCGCTCCCCGCGACGGGCACCTAACCGGTGCCGTCCGCGGCAAGGTTGAGATCCTCCGCAACCGCGCCGGCGTTCCGCACATCTATGCCGGCGCGACCACCGACCTCTATTTCGGGCTTGGGCTCGCCATGGCCGAGGATCGCCTTTGGCAGATGGACCGGCTGCGCCGGCGGGCCCTCGGGCGCCAGGCGGAGATCCTCGGGCCCGCCTATGTCACGAGCGACCTCGCCCACCTCACCGTCGGCATCGACCTGATCGCCAGAAGCGAGCCGGCGAAGACGGACGGAAAGACCTACCAGACGATCCAGGCGTTCGTTGCCGGCATCAATCGGCAGATCGAGGTCTTCGGCCAGAAGCTGCCGCCGGAGTTCAAGCTCTTGAACTATGCGCCGGAGCCGTTCACGGTCGGCGACGTGGTGGCGATCGCCCGCGGCTTCTGGTGGTCATTGAACGGACGCATCGACCGGCTGCTCGCGGCCGAGGCGGCCCGCCTGCTGCCGGACGCCATGCGCGCGATGTACCTGACGCCGGAAGCGGCGGAGCATGTGGTCCTCTCCGACGGCACCTCGCTCGCCGCCGGCAGCGACGATCAGACCGGCAGCAACAACTGGGCGGCATCGGGCAAGACCACGCCCACCGGCAAGGCGGTGCTGGCGGGCGATCCGCATCAACCCTTCTGGGTGCCGTCGAGCTGGTACGAATACGGCCTGCATGGGCCGGAGGACGATGCCGCCGGGTGCGGCCATCCCGGTTTCCCCGGCCTGTGGTGGGGCTCCAACGGGACCATCGCCTGGGCGCTCACCAACAACATGGCCTCCACCCGCGACCTCTACCGCGAGGCGGTCGATCCCAAGGATCCCAGCCGCTACCGCGACGGCGACGTCTGGCGCAAATTCGAGGAGCGCGAGGTCACCATCCCGGTCCGTGGCGAAGCGGCGCGGAAGGCCATGCTGCGCTCGACCGTGCGCGGCCCGATCGTCAATACGCTGGTGCCGTCGATCGAGGCTGCCGGCGATCCGCCGATGTCGCTCCGCTGGATCGGCCTGGAGCATCTCGACGACCTCCGCGCCAGCATCGCCATCGGCCGCGCCAAGGACTGGAAGGGCTTCCGCAATGCGCTCCGCGACTGGTCGGTCGCCGTCTTCAACTTCGTCTACGCCGATAGCGCCGGCAATGTCGGCTACCAGATGGCCGGGCGCGTCCCCGTCCGCGGCCGCGTCACCCATGGCGTGCGCGATGCGTCCAACCCCGAGGACCGCTGGGTCGGCACCATCCCGTTCGATGGACTGCCCTCGAGCTACAATCCGAAGCGGGGCTATGTGGCGAGCGCCAACCAGCGCATCGTGCCGCCGGGCTATCGCCATGTGATCTACGGCGCCTATTCCCAGGCGCACCGCGCCATCCGCATCAATCAGGCCTTCGCCGAGGCGAAGCCGGATCGGGCAGCGACGGTGCGTCTGCAGAACGACGTCAAGAATGTGCGCGCCGAACGCACGGTGCCGCACATTCTGAAGGCGCTGGCCCATGCCAAGGACGCCGATGCCAAGGCGCTGGCGGCCTCGCTCAAGGATTGGGACTTCCGCTACACGCTCGACAGCACCGCGCCGACGCTGTTCGAGACCTTCATGTATCACTGGCAGCGCCGCGTGCTGGTCGTGCACATGCCTGAGCGCCTGCTCGACTTGACCATGCAGCAGACCAATCTCGCCGTCGGCCTCTTGGAGAACCAGGACCTCGCCTATTTCAAGACCAGCCAGGCGGAAGAGGCGGAGAAGGCGGCGACCGAGGCCATGGCGGCGCTCAAGGCGCGGCTCGGCGCCGACGCCACGATGTGGACTTGGGGACGCATCCACATCGCCCATTGGAAGCATCCCTTGTCGAGCCCGACGAATGCCGCCGCGTTCGACATCGGGCCGAAGCCGGCCGATGGCGGCTCGCACACGGTGCGCAACATGGGCGGCGAGCTGCCGCCGCATGCGGCCTCATCCGGGGCCGAATACCGCATCGTCGTCGACTTCGCCGAACCCCGGTCGTTCCGCGCCGTGCAGAACATCGGCAATTCCGGCGTGCCGGGCACGCCCCACTACCGCGACCAGTTCGAGCCGTTCCTCGAGGGTACCTATCACGTGGTGCATCTCGACCGCGCCCGGGTGGAAGCCGATCTGGAGAGCCGGATGGAGATCAGGCCCGCCTGAGGCGTCGGTGCATCGCGGCTAAATGCTGCTGAATGCTCCTGTAGACGTTGATCTTCGGCCATCGGGGGCATGCAGGCTTTGTCATCTGGGGAATGTCGGCAAACAACAGCCTGGATTGGCGCGGAGGCGACAAATGCAACCGCTGGAACAGCCCGTGGTGAAGATCGGGCAGCTCGAAATCCGATATCTGATCGACGGGACCGTGAGCGGCGCTGGGATCGGCATGTTCGAGCTTACGGTGCCCGCCGGAGCGCGGGTTCCGCCGGCGCACAGCCATACGGACAACGAAGAGGTCGTCTATGTGCTCGAAGGCACGCTGCGTTATTCGGTCGATGACGAGATGCGCGACCTGAAACCGGGCGAGCGTATGCATACCCCCTGCGGCTCCGTCCATGCGTTCAGCAACCCGCATGACCGCCCGGCCCGGGCGCTGGTGATTCTGACCCCGGACATCGGCGCGCAATATTTCCGCGATGTCGCGGAAATCGCCAACGCCCCGGGCGGCCCCAACCCGGCGAGAATGGTGGAGGTGATGACCCGCTACGGGCTGGTCCTGGCGCGGCCAAAGGGGCCGGCCAGCGCCCCGTGAGCGGGTCGCGTCGAGCGTATCCTCGTCGGCAACTATGTCGTCAGCCAGGATTTCGTTACCGGCGAAGAGGAACGCCGCCAGGCAAGCCTGCGCGAGGAGATGCGGGCCCAGCGCCGGCAGGACCGCGGCTGAACCCGCCCGTGGTCATGGACTGCCATCCGAAGCTTTGGACTCTTGGGGTTGTCCGCGCCGCCATGGGGTGAGCTGCTGTTTGCGAAGGCCCCGGGAAGGTGCTTAACTTCGCGCGCCCGCAGGCCCAGCGCAGAGGAAACGTGCCGACACTTCTGGAGGTCCGAGACCTCGAGACGAAGTTCTATACGATCGATGGCGTTGTCAACGCGCTGAATGGAATTTCCTATTCCGTCGCCCGTGGCGAGTGCCTCGCGATCGTCGGCGAGAGCGGCAACGGCAAGACCGTGGGGGCACTCTCGATCCTGCGGCTGATCCAGTCGCCGCCCGGGCGGATCACCGGCGGCAGCATCACTTTCAAGGGACAGGACCTCCTCAGCCTCGATGCGGAAGCGCTGCGAAAAATCCGCGGCGGCTCCATCGCGGTCGTTTTTCAGGATCCGATGACCTCGCTCAATCCGGTCATGCGGATCGGCGCGCAGATCACTGAAAATCTGAAGGCCCATGAGCGCCTCACCCTGGCCCAGGCTCGCGTCAGGGCCGCCGAACTTCTGGCTCTGGTGGGCATCCCCGGGCCGGCGGCGCGGCTCGATGATTATCCGCACCAGTTCTCCGGCGGCATGCGCCAGCGCGTGATGATCGCCATGGCGCTGTCATGCTCACCGGAGCTGATCGTTGCGGACGAGCCGACGACGGCGCTTGATGTCACCGTCCAAGCGCAGATTGTCGAACTGGTGAAGCGCCTGCAGTCCGAGCTTGGCACCGCCATCATCTGGATATCGCACGACCTCGGCGTCGTGGCCCGCCTCGCGAACACGGTCGCCGTCATGTATGCGGGCTATATCGTCGAAAAGGCGCCGGTTGACGAGCTCTACGCCCACCCCGCCCATCCCTATACGATCGGGCTGCTGAACTCGCTGCCGCGCCTTGACGGTACGGGGAAGAGGAAACTGCAGGCCATTGGGGGGCTTCCGCCTGTCATGACCGGCGAAATTGCGGGCTGCCCTTTCGCGCCGCGCTGTGCGTTCGTGCAGGACCGCTGCCGGGCGCAGAACCCCAGTCTTGCCGACGTTGCGTCCGATCATGTGGTCGCGTGCTGGAATCATCAGATGACAGGGCGGGAGCGGCAATGAGCGCGCCGGTCCTGGTCAGCGTCGACCGGTTGAAGATGCATTTCCCGCTGCGGGCCGGCCTATTCGGCAAATCCGCCGGCGCGGTCAAGGCGGTCGACGGCCTGACATTCGATATATTCAAGGGCGAGACGCTTGGCATGGTGGGCGAAAGCGGCTGCGGCAAGACGACGGCCGGCCGCGCCATTCTGCATCTTCACCGACCGACGGCAGGCGCAGTGAAGTTCCGGGGCATGAATCTCGCGCAGCAGACCCCCGAGGAGTTGCGTCTTGCGCGCCGGCATATGCAGATGATTTTTCAGGATCCCTATGCGTCGCTCAATCCACAGATGCGGATCGGCGAGATCATCGCGAGGCCCTTGCGTGTCCATGGCGTGGCCAAAGACGCGGACGAAGAACGGCGCCTTGTCAGCGAGCTCATGGACCGGGTCGGCCTCAATCCGTCCTTCCGCAGCCGCTATCCGCATGAGTTCTCGGGCGGACAGCGCCAGCGTATCGGCATTGCCAGGGCGCTCGCGACGTCGCCCGATTTCATCGTCTGCGACGAGCCCATTTCAGCGCTCGATGTCTCGATCCAGGCGCAGATCATCAATCTCCTCGAGCAGCTGCGTGAAGACCTCGGCCTGACCTATCTGTTCATAGCGCATGACCTCGGCATGGTCCGCCATATATCGACGCGTGTCGCCGTCATGTATCTAGGCAAGATGATGGAGCTGACGTCGAGCGCGGAACTCTACGCAAATCCCCTGCATCCCTATACCCAGGCGCTTCTGTCGGCCATTCCGATTCCTGATCCCCCGCTCGAGCGCAGGCGACGGCGCATCCTGCTCGAGGGCGAGGTGCCGAGCCCCGCCAGTCCGCCGCCGGGCTGCGTGTTCAGCACGCGCTGCGCCCACGCGATCGACCGATGCCGCAGCGTCGAACCGGAATTCAGCGAGGTCAGCGCCGGCCATTGGGCCGCGTGCCATCTCGTCGGCGCGCGCCCCGCAACGCAGGTCTGACGATCATGCGCTACGTCATCCGCCGCCTGCTGCAGTCCGTCATCGTCGTCCTCGGCGTCAGCGTCGTTGCGTTTGGAATGCTTTTCCTGACCGGCGATCCGACCGAGGTGATACTCGGCCCCAGTGCCGACCGCATGAGCGTGGCGCAGATCGAGGAATACCGCGTCAAAATGGGCTTCGACCGGCCGTGGTATATCCAGTATCTCAGCTTCGTCGGCAACGCGCTCAATGGCGAGTTCGGCTATTCTTTCATCCGCCACCAACCGGCTTATGAGGTGATCACCGAGCGGCTGCCGGCGACGCTGGAGCTCGCGGCCTTCGCCTTCGCGCTGTCGCTGATCGTCTCGATCCCACTCGGCGTCCTCTCGGCCACGCGGCCGAATACGCCGCTCGACCATGCGGTGAAAGTGCTGGCCCTGGCGGGCCAGTCGATCCCGAGCTTCTGGCTCGGCATTCTGTTCATCCTGCTGTTCGGCGTGGAGCTGAAGTGGCTGCCAATCTCCGGTAGCGGCGACTGGCGGCATTTTATCATGCCGGGCATTACGCTGGCGGCATTTCCCATCGCGCGCAACATGCGCCTCACGCGATCGTCCATGCTCGACTTCCTGCAGCGCGATTTTGTCCGCACCGCTCGCGCCAAGGGCATTTCGGAAAACCGCGTCATCTACGCCCATGTCCTGCGCAATTCGCTTCTGCCCATCGTCACCGCCGTCGGACTGGAGCTCGGGTTCCTGCTCGGCGGCTCGGTGATCACGGAGACGATTTTCGGCTGGCCCGGCGTCGGGCGCGAGATCGTGTCCGCCATCGGCGCGAAGGATTTCTTCGTCGTCCAGGCCGGCGTCATCATGCTGGCGCTGATCTTCGCCGGCCTCAATCTCCTGATCGACCTCGCCTATGTCTGGATCGATCCGCGCATCAGGTTCGGCGCGTAATGAGCGGACCGCCGGCCATTCTGAATCCGGACCCAGGCCCGGTTAAAAGTCAGTTCCTGCCGCGGCTCTTGCGCAGCAAGGTGGCGCTCGCGGGCCTGGCGGTCCTGCTGCTGGTGGCGCTGGCCGCCGCCGCCGCACCCTGGATCGCGCCGAACGACCCCTTCGCCATCCGACTGATCCAGCGCCTCAAACCTCCGGGCTATGTCAACAGCGCCGGGGCCACCTACTGGCTGGGGACGGACTCACTCGGCCGCGATGTCCTCGCCCGCATCATCTATGGCGCGCGCGTGTCGCTGATCGTCGGCGTTTCGGCGGTCGCGGTCGCGGGCACGATCGGGCTGCTGCTGGGGCTGGTGTCGGGCTATTTCGGCGGGCTTGTCGACGACATCATCATGCGCGTCGCCGATATCCAGCTCTCTTTCCCCACGATCCTGCTGGCTCTGACGATCATGGCCGTGCTCGGCAGCGGGCTCGACAAACTGATCCTCGTTCTGGGTTTGACCGGCTGGGTGCAGTATGGACGCATCGTGCGCAGCCAGGTGCTGTCGATCAAGGAGGACGAATTCGTGCTGGCCGCCCGGGCGACGGGAGAAAAGCCCTGGCAGATACTGTTCCAGCACATCCTGCCCAACGTCTGGAGCCCGGTGATCGTCGTCGCCAGCTTCACCATGGCGAGCAACATCGTCGCCGAAGCCTCGCTGAGCTTTCTCGGCGTCGGCGTGCCACCCTCGGTTCCGAGTTGGGGCACCATGCTGGCGGACGGGCGCCAATATGTCGGGGTCGCCGAATGGCTGACGATCCCGGCGGGCCTGGCCATCTCCCTCACCGTCCTCTCCATCAATATTCTCGGCGACTGGCTACGGGACTATCTCGACCCTCGGCTGAGGAACGTCTTATAGTCGGGCGCCAGAAGCGGCATCAACCAGGCGCTTTCACCCGCGCCGGCACGGAGGCGAGCTGATATGAAAACAAAATTGCTGGTTGGAGCCGCGCTTTTCTCCATGGGCCTCGGCGCGTCGGCTCTCTTTGCTCCGCCCGCCGCCGCCGCGAACAAGCCGGTCGTGGTTCTCGTCAACAGCGAGCCCGTCAATCTCGACCCGCAATACAGCTCCGCAGACTCCAACATCATGTTGTCGATTCATGAGGGCCTGTTCCGCCTCGACAATGAAGGGCGCATCGTGCCGGCCGTCGCGGAGTCCATCAAGGCTATCGACAGCCTGACCTGGGAAATCAAAATCCGCCCGGGCCTGACCTTCCATAATGGCGAGCCGATCAATGCGGACGCCGTCGTCTTCACCTTCGACCGGGCGAAGAAATTGTTCGCCGCCGGCAAGGGCGATCTCAATTTCGCGCTCGGCGCGCTGCGCTACGAGCGCATGGAGAAGGTCGACGATCTGACG
>JACQAG010000011.1 GCA_016195085.1 Pseudomonadota bacterium
ACCTCATGCATCGAAAGCCAATTGCCCACCTGCTCAACCCACTGCCAGGGCCAAGTCTCAATAACTCCCAATTGACCCTTCAATGCATCTGAATCTAAACCGGACAGCCGTGGGCTTGACCCGGCAATCCATCGTGCGATCGCAAGATGGACCCACGGATCAAGTCCGTGGGTGACGATAAGAGGATGGTTTCACCTCAACGAAACGCGCTCTAGGGGCTCGGGCGCCGCTCACGCCAAGAGGGCGTCGCGGGCACAGGCCTGAGAAGAATAGGCCTCATCCATGTCGATCACGAAGGTGATGATGAGCATATCCACATGCTCGCCGTTGCTCGCCAGCGGAAAGACCATCCGCTCATAGGACACATGCTCGCGCCCCGGCACCGCCACGGCCGCCCGGCGAAAGTTCGGACGGCGGGTGATGATCGGCTTCAGGCACTGGGCGATGATCTCCGGTGCATCCGGCCCGGAGATGATCTCGTCGAGGAAGCGGCCGGTGACCTCCGCGCCGTGGTAACGGACGACCTGGGTCCCCGCCAGGCGAATACGCAACCTGGGTGCGGCACCAGGCTGCGGCACGACCTCCACCAGCGAGAGGTAGGGCAGGAGCTCGGGGACTTCCAAGGGATCGAAGTGCTGGCGGCCCGGCAGCATGCCTGCAGGTGCCTTGGCGCTGAGGTAATCGCGCAGGCGACGGAAGCGGGGATGTCGCTCATAGGGCAAGCGTTCGTGCATCGCACCGCAAGTCCTTACGATTGCCGACTCCCGCGGTTCTGATGAGCCGGGGCATCGCCATGGGGTTGGCGCTGGCATCGGTGCCCGACTATGGGTACCTCGCCGAGCCGGGCGCCATCCATCGTAAGTATGAGACGGCCGGCACTGAGCGCGGCCCTTTGCGTTAACGCCCTTCCGGCCAGGGCAGGCCGACGAGCCTGGGGTCCTTCAGCGTCTCCAGCTCTTGGCGAACGGCGACGAAGCCGGCTTTCTGATAGACGCCGAGTGCCCGGGGATGGTCGAGATCGCAGGTGTGCACCCAGAGCCGCTGCGTCTCGCCTTGCCAGGCGGCGTCGATGGCGGCGTTCAGAAGGAAGCGGCCGAGGCTAAGACCGATGAATTCCGGCATGAGGCCGAAGAAGCTCAGCTCCACCGCGCCGGGGACGCGGCGATCGAGCTCGAAATAGCCTGCCGGCACGCCTGCGACATAGAGGATGGTGATCTCGACTCCGGGATCGTGGATCACCCGTGTGAGCTCCTGGTCGCTCCAGAACCGGCGGCTGATCCACACCCAGTTCCGGCCGACCGCATCGAACAGAAAGCGATAGAACACCACGGTCGGGCGTTCGGCGCGCATCAAGGCCACGCGCACCCCATGGGGCGCCGGCACCTGGCGCTTCGGATTGGCGCTCATCTCGAGGAAGGTCACGACCGTGCTGAGCGGCTTGCGGGGGCCGGCCTCAGGCTCCTTCAGCCAGCGCGCCATCACCACCCTCGGCGTGTGCTCGTAGCCCAGCTTTTCATAGACCGCGCGCACCGATTGGTTGGTCTCGCGGATCATGAGCTGCACCTTCGGCACGCCCTTGGCGGCAAGCCAGGCTTCGGCCTCTGCCACCATGGTGCGGGCGAAGCCCCGGCCGCGCAGGGCCGGATCGACCGCCACGTAGTAGAGCCAGCCGCGATGCCCGTCCGAACCCGCCATCACCGTGGCGACGACGCGCTCGTCCTTCACCCCCACCAGCACGGTCGCATTCTGCGTCGCCCGCGCCAGCGCAAGGTCGGCCACCGGGTCGTTGTAGGAGACGATCAGGTTCGATTGCTGCCAGAGCCGGACGACCGACTCGCCGTCCGGGTCGGCGATGGGGCGGATGAGAAGACCGCTGTCGGCCACGGTTCTCAGCCGGTCTCCGCCGGCGTGTCGGTCCTAAGGCCCCATTCGGACCAGGAGCCGTCATAGATGGCGGCATCGCCATGGCCGAGGAGATAGGCGGCCAGTGCCGGGATGCAGGCAGTCACCCCGGAGCCGCAGGTGACGGTGATCGGCTTTGCCAGATCCACGCCCGCCGCCTTGAACTTCGCCTTGAGCGCGTCCGCCGGCAGCATGGTCTTGAGCCTGGGCTCGAGAATGTCGGGGTAGGGCAGGTTGAGCGAGCCCGGGATGTGTCCGGGACGACCGGGCCAGAGCTCGGGCTCGACGCCCTTGAACCGCCCGGCGGCGCGCGCATCGACGAGCTGGAACGCCTTCTCGGCCATGTTGCTGCGGATCTGCTCCAGGGCCTTCACCAGCTCGGGCCGGAAGCGGGCGCGGAAGCTCTCCGGCTTGGGCTGCTCCTCGCGGTCGGTGACCGGACGCTGCTCGGCCAGCCAATTGACCAGCCCGCCATCCAGCACCGCCACATTGTCGTGCCCGAAGATGCGGAACATCCACCAGGCCCGGGCGGCGCTTTGCAGGCCGAGGCTGTCGTAGCAGATCACCCGGTGCCGATTGCCGATCCCGAGCGCTCCCACCTTGAGGGCGAACAGCTCCGGCTTGGGCAGCATGTGCGGGCGCGGATCGCCCGGTTGCTTGATGTCGTCGATGTCGAAATGCACCGCTCCCTGGATGTGCTTGGCGCGGTACTCGGCCTTGGCGTCGCGCTTCAAGGAGGGGTGAAAGTAGGTGACGTCGATGACGCGCACCCCGTCATCCTCGAGACGGCCGGCGAGCCATTCCGCGCTCACCAACGCATCGGGCTTGGCATAGGTCATTGTCCCTCTCCCATTTTCGGCCGCCAACCCTCACCCTCCCCGCTGTCGCGGGTCCCCTCCCTCTCCCGCATTGCGGGAGAGGGTCGGGGTGAGGGCGGCTTGTGGCTGCAAGCGAATGACGTTGTGCGCCTCACGCGAGCCAATCCGGCACCGGCAGCTTCTTTTCGCGCAGGAAGTCCGGGTTAAACAGCTTCGATTGGTAGCGCTGGCCGCCATCGGCGAGGATGGTGACGATGGTGTGGCCCGGTCCCATCTGCTTGGCCAGCCGAATGGCGCCGGCGACGTTGATTCCGGACGAGCCACCCAGCACCAGGCCCTCGTACTTGATGAGATCGAAGATTACCGGCAGCGCTTCCTCGTCGGGGATCTGCAAGGCGTCGTCGACCGGCGCGCCTTCAAGCTGCTTGGTGATGCGGCCCTGGCCGATGCCTTCGGTGATCGAACTGCCCTCGGGCTTGAGCTCGCCATACTTGTAGTAGCTATAAATGGCCGCCCCCATCGGGTCGGCGGCGACGATCTTGACCGATGGCTTGAGCGCCTTGAGGGCAAGTGCGACGCCCCCGAGGGTGCCGCCGGTGCCAACCGCGCAGGTGAAGGCGTCGAGCTGGCCGTCGGTCTGGCGGAAGATCTCCGGCCCGGTGGTCGTGCGGTGGCCCTCGCGGTTGGCGGTGTTGTCCCATTGGTTCGCCCAGAACGCGCCCATCTCCTCGGCCAGACGCCTGGAGTAGTGGACGTAATTGTTCGGATCCTTATAGGGGACTGCCTTCACCAGCCTCAGATCGGCGCCGCACAGCCTGAGCATGTCCTTCTTCTCTTGGCTCTGCGTCTCCGGCATCACGATCACGGTCTTGTAGCCCCGTGCATTGCCGACCAAGGCGAGGCCGATGCCGGTGTTGCCGGCGGTGCCCTCGACGATGGTGCCGCCGGGCTTGAGGGTGCCCCGCGCTTCGGCGTCCTGGATGATGGCGAGCGCGGCGCGGTCCTTGACCGAGCCGCCGGGATTCACGAATTCCGCCTTGCCCAGGATGTTGCAGCCAGTCGCCTTGGAGGCGCGCTCCAGGCGGATGAGCGGCGTATTGCCGATGGCGTCGATCAAGCCCTTGCGAAAATCCATGGCTGGTGCTCCCGATGCTGGCGGGGGCGGAGCGTAGCCGCGGCGGACGGGAGGCAGCAATGGCCTTCGCGGCCCGTCCCGCCCGCGCGATGCGGAGAAAAACTAGGGCAAAGGCCATCTACCCGCCTTGCTTGACAAGGCCTCGACCCGGCTACGACAATTCCCGCCAAGGGCTGGGGCGGGCTTCGCACTCAGGCCCATCGTCGCTGCCGGCCGGCATCGTCCGGCCCCACCCGCCACCCAACAGGGAGCTCTATCCATGATGAAGTTCGCGGCTGCCGTTGCCGCCTTGCTGGCCTCGACGGCGCTCCAGCCGATCGACGCCAAGGCGGCCACGCCCAAGGACACGCTGGTGATCGCCGATGCGATCGACGACATCGTCAGCCTCGACCCGGCGGAAGCCTTCGAGTTCTCCGGCGAGGACGTGACCAACAACGTCTATGACGCGCTGCTGGCGCTCGACCCCAATCAGCTCGGCAAAGGCTATGCCCCGGGTATTGCCGAGAGCTGGTCGATCTCCCCCGATACGCTCACCTACACCTTCAAGATCAAGCAGGGACTCAAGTTCCATTCCGGCAATCCGCTGACCGCGTCTGACGCCGCCTACACCCTGCAGCGCGCCGTCATCTTGAAGAAGACGCCCTCCTTCATCCTGACCCAGTTCGGCTTCACCGCCGACAACGTCAAGCAGAAGATCCGCGCGACCGGCCCCGACACGCTGGTCTTCGAGGTCGACAAGCCCTATGCGCCGAGCTTCGTTCTGAACTGCCTCACCGCCAATATCACCTCGATCGTCGATCAGAAGACGCTGATGGCCAACGAGAAGAGCGGCGATATGGGCTATGAGTGGCTGAAGACCAACGACGCCGGCTCCGGCGCCTACAAGCTCAGGAGCTGGAAGGCCTCCGACAGCTACATCCTGGAGAAGGCCGACGGCGTCTATTGGCGCGGCGACCCGCAGATGAAGCGGGTGATCATGCGGCACGTGGCGGAGACCGGCGCCCGTCGCCTGTTGCTCGCCAAGGGCGACATCGACGTGGCGCGCGGACTGCCGCCCAACGACATCGCCGCCTTGAAGAAGGATTCCGCCATCCGCGTCGACGACGACCTCAAGGGCCGCATCTACTACTTCAGCCTCAACATGAAGAACCCGACTTTGGCCAAGCCCGAGGTCATCGAGGCGATGAAGTACCTCGTCGACTATGACGGCATGCGGGCCAATTTGTTCTCCGGCCAGATGCTGGTGCATCAGGCGTTCTTGCCGCGCACCTTCCTGGGCGCCATCGACGATGCGCCCTATCGCTACGATGTCGCCAAGGCGAAGGACTTGCTGAGCAAGGCCGGCCTCTCCAGCGGCTTCTCGGTCACCATGGATGTGCGCACGCAGTTCCCGACCAAGGACATGGCCGAGGCGATCCAGGCGAGCTTCGCCAAGGGCGGCATCAAGCTCGAGATCATCCCGGGCGACGGAAGGCAGACCTTGACCAAGTACCGGGCGCGCAACCACGACATCTATATCGGCTCCTGGGGCCCGGATTATCCCGATCCGAACACCAATGCCGACACCTTCGCGCGCAATACCGACAACCGCCAGGAGTCGAACAACACCGGCTCGCTCGCCTGGCGCAACTCCTACGACATCCCGGCCTTGACCAAGATGACCGACGCGGCGACCTTGGAGAAGGATTCGGCCAAGCGCGCGGTCATGTACGGGCAGATCCAGCGCGAGCATCAGCGCACCTCGCCCTTCGTCATCATGTTCCAGGAGCTGGTGCAGACCGCCGAGCGCAAGAACGTGACCGGCTTCATCACCGGCGGCCCGGTGGCGAACGCCTTCTACTGGACGGTGAAGAAGCAGTAGGGCGCGTTCCTAAAGGCTAGTGACCTACGAGCGACCCTCACCCTCCCCGCTATCGCGGGTCCCCTCCCTCTCCCGCATTGCGGGAGAGGGCTGGGGTGAGGGTTGTGCTTGACCGGCGTCGGAATTGCGGCGCCGCCGCCCGGAATGGGCTCCGCGATCCTGAAGCAGCGGCTGAGGACGGCATTCCGCATCGTCAGCTCGGTTCTGCTGACGTTTTTCGGCCTCATGGTCGTCACCTTCTTCATTGGCCGCGTGCTGCCGATCGATCCGCTCTTGGCGGTGGTCGGCGACCGCGCAGCGCCCGATGTCTACGCCCTGGCGAAGGCGCGCCTAGGACTCGATTTGCCGCTCTACGTCCAGTTCTATCGCTATGTGATCCAAGTGCTTGCGGGGGACTTCGGCAAGTCCCTGCTCACGGCCCGATACGTCATCGACGACATCAAGCGGGTGTTTCCCGCCACCCTTGAGCTCGCCACCACCGCCACCTTGTTCGGCGTCGTCATCGGCGTGCCCATGGGGGTCATGGCCGCGGTCAAGCAGGGCCGGCTGCCGGATCAGATCGTGCGCGTGCTCGGCCTCTTCGGCTATTCGATCCCGGTCTTCTGGCTCGGCCTCATGGGCCTCCTCCTGTTCTACGGCACGCTCGAGATCGCCCCCGGCCCGGGCCGCGTCGACATCATCTTCGAGGATATGATGGAACCGCGCACGGGGCTCATCCTCATCGATGCCGCGCTCGAAGGCGAATGGGACATCTTCGTCTCGGCACTCCGGCACCTGGTGCTGCCGGCCGCCATTCTGGGCTATGCCAGCCTCGCCTATGTCAGCCGCATGACCCGGTCGTTCATGCTGGAGCAGCTGGGCCAGGAATACATCACCACCGCCCGGGTCAAGGGACTCTCCGAGCGCCGCGTGATCTGGCGCCACGCGCTCGGCAATGTGCTGGTGCCGCTCATCACCGTCATCGCGCTCTCCTATGCGAACCTGCTCGAGGGCGCGGTCCTGACCGAGACGGTGTTCGCCTGGCCCGGCATCGGCCAGTATCTGACCCGAGCGCTGTTGGCCGCCGACATGAATGCGGTCTTGGGCGCCACCATCGTCGTCGGCATGGTCTATATCGGCGTCAATCTCCTCTCCGACCTGCTCTACCGCATGGTCGATCCGAGAGCGCGGTAGGCAGGCCGATGATGGAGCGATGCCCCCACCCCAGCCCTCCCCCGCCGACGACGGCGAGGGAGGGAGCAAGATCCGCCTCCTACTCCCTCCCCCATGCGGTCAGCGTGGGGGAGGGCAGGGGTGGGGGCACGTCGCTATCACGGCGAGCGGCAAGTCGATGATGGCCATGCTCCCGCCCCAGGGCCTCAAGGCCTGGCTGCTCGCCGATACGCCGCAGTCCCGCCTGCAGGCACGGGCTGGCCAAGCCTTTCTCTCCTGGCGCGCGTTCACCAGCAACGGCTTGGCGCTGATCGGGCTCGGCATCGTGGTGGCGCTGATCATCGCTGCGATCTTCGCCCCGGTCTTGACGGGCTACTCGCCGATCGCCCAGGACCTCTCCAGCCGGTTGCAGCCGCCGAGCGCCGCCCATTGGCTCGGCACCGACGAATACGGCCGCGACACCTATGCGCGCATCCTCTTTGGCGCCCGCGTCACCCTCTACATCGTCGTCCTGGTGGCGGTGACGGCTGCTCCCTTGGGCCTCATCGTCGGCACGGTCGCGGGCTATCTCGGCGGCGTCGCCGACACGGTGCTCATGCGCGTGACCGACGTATTCCTGGCGTTCCCGCGGCTCATCCTGGCGCTCGCCTTCGTCTCCGCCCTTGGCCCCGGCATCGAGAACGCGGTCTTGGCGATCGCGCTCACCGCCTGGCCGCCCTTCGCGCGCATCGCCCGGGCGGAGACGCTCACCATCCGCTCCAGCGACTTCATCGCCGCCATCCGGCTGCAGGGCGCCTCCCCCATGCGCATCGTGCTGGGCCATGTGATCCCGCTCTGCACCTCCTCGCTCATCGTTCGCGTCACCCTCGATATGGCCGGGATCATCCTGACCGCCGCCGGCTTGGGCTTTCTTGGCTTGGGCGCCCAGCCGCCGATGCCGGAATGGGGTGCGATGATCTCGACCGGGCGACGGTTCCTCTTGGATGAATGGTGGGTCGCCACCATTCCCGGCATCGCCATCTTCATCGTCTGCCTCGGCTTCAATCTCCTGGGCGATGGGCTCCGCGACGTGCTCGACCCGAAGAGTTCATGACGGCTTCGCCGCCCCTGTTGACCGTCGAGGACCTCTGGGTCCGCTTTCACACCCGCAAGGGCCTGGTGGAGGCGGTCAGGGGCATCAGCTTTTCGGTCGGGCGTGAGAAGCTCGGCATCGTCGGCGAGTCCGGCTCCGGCAAGACCATGACGGGCCGCGCCATCCTGAAGCTGATCCGGCCGCCGGGCGAGGTCGCCGCCAGGCGCATGGATTTCTCCGACATCGACCTCCTGGCGGCGAACGAAGTCGATATGCGCCGGATCCGCGGCGAGCGCATCGCCATGGTGATGCAGGATCCGAAGTTCTCCTTGAACCCGGTGATGACCGTCGGCGACCAGGTGGCCGAGGCCTACCAGGTGCATACTGCCGCCGGCACCGCCGAGGCCAAGACCCGGACCCTGGAAATGCTGGACGCGGTCAAGATCCGCGATCCGGCGCGGGTCTACGGCCTCTATCCGCACGAAGTCTCGGGCGGCATGGGCCAGCGCATCATGATCGCGATGATGCTGATCCCCGATCCGGACCTCCTCATCTGCGACGAACCGACCTCGGCTCTCGACGTGACCGTGCAGATGCAGGTGCTGGCCATCCTCGACGACCTCGTCAGCAAGCGCGGCATGGGCCTCATGTTCATCAGCCACGACCTCAATCTGGTGGCGAGCTTCTGCGACCGGGTGGTCATCATGTATGCCGGGCGCATCGTCGAGACCTGCCGCGCCAAGGATCTGGACAAGGCCACGCATCCCTACACCCGCGGCCTCTTGGCCTCGCTGCCGCGGGTCGACCGCCCGGTCGACGAGCTGGCCGTTCTCTCCCGGGATCCCGCCTGGGCCGAGTCCGCCGGCGTGGACGCGCGGCAATGACGCCGATGATCGAGGTGGCCGGGCTCGACGTGGTCTTCGGCCATGGCCCGGATGGGGTGCATGCCGTCCGCCATGCGTCGTTCCGCGTCGTCGAAGGCGAGTCTTTCGCGCTCGTCGGCGAGTCCGGGTCGGGCAAGTCGACGGTGCTGCGCGCCCTCTCGGGCCTGAATCCGGCTTGGACCGGCGACATCATGGTCGCCGGCCGCCAGCAAGGGCCGAAGCGCCAGAAGGAATTCCATAAGCTCGTGCAGATGGTCTTCCAGGACCCCTATGGCTCGCTGCATCCCAGGCACACGGTCGATCGCGTGCTCTCCGAACCCATGGCGATCCACGGCATCGGCGAGGTGGAGCGGCGGATCGAGGCGGTCTTGGGCGATGTCGGCCTCGGCCCCGCCTTCCGCTTCCGCTATCCCCACCAGCTTTCCGGCGGCCAGCGCCAGCGCGTCGCCATCGCGCGCGCCCTCGTGCTCGAGCCGAAGATCCTGCTCCTGGACGAGCCCACCTCGGCGCTCGACGTCTCGGTCCAGGCGGAGATCCTGAACCTGCTGCTTCGCCTGAGGAACTCCCACGGGCTCACCTTCGTGCTGGTGACCCACAACCTCGCCGTGGTCTCCCACATGTGCGACCGGCTGGCGGTGATGAACCGCGGCCGCATCGTCGAGGAGATGACGGTCGAGCAGCTCCGCCGCGCCGAGCCACGGGAGGCCTATACGCGCCAGCTCCTGACCGCCAGCCTCGGCTACGACCGCACCAAGGCCGATGCGCTTTTGAGCTTCGACTAATTGGGAAATCGTCATGGCCGGGCTTGACCCACGGCTGTCCGGTTTAGTTTTTGTAGACAGGGCGCATGACGTTGATTCATCTGCGTCTGGAACGTCTGGCAACGTTTCTGAACA
>JACQAG010000012.1 GCA_016195085.1 Pseudomonadota bacterium
CTCACATGAGGGTGTTGTCGTCAAGGGGTCATTTGGCTCTCCGTCTTTTAGATCCTGGAGCGAGCCTGTTGTCAGCCACGGCGTCGATGCCGTGGAACCTCACATCCGGTCGCCGCTGTTTGCGGCTGGCACCACAATCCCTCATGGACAGGTCATCGGCTCGGCAGGCGGCACCAATCTTGACCACGGCTTTGGAAGCCCTCCGCGCATACGGTCCGCCCTCTCCGGATCCGGTCGAGCTGATCAGGCTCGGCCGAACTTCGTTGTGGTCCTTGTGATCTGCCGGTCAAACGGGTTTGAAGACGGCGCCTTCCGGCACCACGCCCTGGGTGGCATAGCGCCAGAGCGCGATCAGGAGCTTGCGGGCGAGCGCGACGATGGCGATCCGCCGGATCCGGCCCTTTTGCTGGCCGACCCGCTCATGGAACCAGCGGCTGAGCGCGGAGCCGGGCTGGTATTTGAGCCACAGCCAGGCGAGCTCGATGGCGGTCTTGCGCAGCCGTGGATTGCCGGCCTTGGAGATGCCCTGGTCGTATTCGATGCTGCCGCTGCGCCAGGGGCTTGGCGCCAAGCCGCTGAAGGCTGCGATCTGGCGCCGATTGGTGAAGGATCGGAACAGGCATTCGAGGTGGAGGGCGGCGGCGAACTGCGGGCCGAGGCTCCTGAGCCGCAGCAGCATCGGGCCGGCAGCGTCGGCTTCCAGTTCGCTCGCGAGCAGGCGGTCGCGGTCGGCTTCAACCGCTGTGATCTGGGCCAGCAGCAGCTCGAGACGATCGAGCGCTCTGGCGAGCTCGCCCTTGAGATGCGGGGGCAGCGCGCGGCCGTCCCCGGTGTGCAGCCCTTCCAGGCGCTTGCGGCGATCCCGGCGCAGCGGATCGTAGTCATGGATGCCCTGGGCCGCCAGCAGGCCGAGGATGCGATTGCTTTCCCGCACGCGCTGGGTGAGCAACGTCTCGCGCTCACGCACGATCCGGCGACGATCCTCCTCGGCAACGCTCGGCGGCACCACCATCGAGCACACCCGCGGCTCGCCCCGCCGCCACGCCAACAGCGTGCGCAGCAGCGCCTCGCCGTCGATCCGATCGGTCTTCGCCCGTCGGCGCCGGCGCGATACCGCAACCGAAGCGGCATCGACGACGTGGCTTTCGATGCCCTGCTCTTGCAGCAGCCGGTGCAGCCAGAAGCCATCCAGACCCGCTTCCTGGATCGCCACCACTCCAACCGAGCCGCCGGTCCTTTGCTCGGCTTTGCCTCGCAGCAGCCGCAAAAGCTGCAGCAGCCCGGCGCTATCCCCGCCCTTAATCGAGTGCTTTGATCCGCGTATCTATCTTCGGGCTCGTGCAAAGCACGATGGATACGCGGGTCAAGCCCGCGTATGACGGTATTAAAATTTTAGGTGGACTGCGAATGCGTCGCGTGACCGAGCGAAATGCGCAACCGGAAAGCCGCGGACCGAACCCGCGCTTGACGATCAGCGCTCATCACATATGCAATTTGAGCCCACCGTCGCGCGCCTTGAGGAAGAGCGTGCTCTGGGGCAGGTCGAAGAGGTGGCTGACCAGCACGGCCGGCTTGAAGCTCAATGACGGCAACCGCTCCAGATCGATCCAGGCGTGACGGAACTGGTCGGTCTCCCGGCTCGGGATCGGCGCCGTGGGTGCCAGCCGCCGGTCCTCGGCCTGGATGCGGAAATAGAAGCCGTATTCCCGGATGACGTCGTCGGCCAGCGGGAAGAAGTTCTCGACGACGAAGACGAGCGCGCCGGTGGTCACCGCCACGTCGAACTCTTCGCGGAACTCCCGGCGGAGCGCGATCTCCAGGGTCTCGCCATCCTCGAGGCGGCCGCCGGGGAGATACCAGAGCTCGGTGCCGAGCGGGTTCTCCAACAGGACCGCCTGGTCGATGATCAGCAACCCGGCGGCCCGGATGAAGGTCCTCACGCCGCCTTCTTCTCCAGATAAGTCTCCACCAGCCGGGCGAAGAAGCTGGCGCCGTAGGGCAGGATCTCGTTGTTGAAGTCGTAATGCGGGTTGTGGATGATGCAGCCGCCTTCGCCGGCGCCGTTGCCGAGCCAGAACATCGCACCCGGCACCTGCTGCAGCATGAAGGAGAAGTCTTCGCCGGCCATGAGCGGGCGGATGTTGCGCTCGAGCTTGCCTTTCCCGCACACCTCCTCGGCCACCTTGGCGGCGAAGGCGACCTCGTCGGCATTGTTGATGGTCGGCGGATAGCGCCGCATGTATTTGTGGTCGACGGTGGCGCCGAAGGCGGCGGCGGTGTTGCGGGCGATCTCGCCCATGCGCTTCTCGATCAGATCCTGCACCTCGGGAACCAGCGCGCGCGCCGTGCCGCCGATCTCCACCTCGTCCGGGATGACGTTGTGGGTGTCGCCGCCCTTCATGTAGCCGACGCTGACGACGAAGGAATCCAGCGGGTCGACGTTGCGGCTGCCGATGGTCTGCAGCGCCAGCACGATGTGCGCGGCGACGACGAAGGGGTCGATGCCCTGATGCGGCATGGCGCCGTGGCCGCCGCGGCCCTTGACGGTGATGTGCCAGGAGTCGGAGGCGGCGAGCAGCGGTCCGGCCTTCACCGCCATGGTGCCGACCGGGAGTCCCGGCAGGTTGTGCATGGCGAAGACCTTGTCGCAGGGAAACTTCTGGAAGAGCCCTTCCTCCACCATCACCCGGCCGCCGCCCTGGCCCTCCTCGGCCGGCTGGAAGATGAAATGCACCGTGCCGTCGAAGTTGCGGGTCTCGGCCAGATAGCGCGCGGCGCCGAGCAGCATGGTCGTGTGCCCGTCATGGCCGCAGGCATGCATCTTGCCCGCATGCGTGGAGGCATGGGCGAAGCTGTTCTTCTCCTGGATCGGCAGCGCGTCCATGTCGGCCCTGAGCCCGATCGAGCGCGGGCTGTTGCTGGTCCTGAGCGTGCCGACCACGCCGGTCTTGGCGAGCCCGCGATGCACCTCGCACCCATACTCCTTCAGCCTGGCGGCGACGATGTCGGAGGTGCGGTTCTCCTCGAAGGCGATTTCGGGGTGGGCGTGGATGTCGTGGCGAATCGCGACGAGATCCTTTTGAAAATCGTTAATGCGCGGAACGGTCGGCATGGGGGCTCCCGAAGGCGAGGGGAAGCCCGGACTATAGCGAGACCGGCCGATGCATGGCGACTGCGTTTGGGGGAGCCCACCCCAACCCTCCCCCAGCTAAAGCTGGAGGAGGGAGCAAGAGAGCATGCCGCTCTAGCTCCCTCCCTCGCCGAAGGCGGGGGAGGGCTGGGGTGGGGGCATCACTTAGGCGGCCTCGCCCGCCGGTTTTACAGTCCGGCGGATATCGTTAGACTGAGGGCAGGGGAGCTTTCACGAAGGGACCGGGGCCCGTGCCGCTGGTGACGTCCGGACGTAAGAAGGCCGGCGCGGCCGGCTCGAACGGCCTTGCCGAGGTGCTGCTCGACAGCATCTCCCAGGGCGTCATCGCCTTCGATAGCAAGATGAAGCTGGTCGCCTACAACGATCGGCTGGTCGAGCTGCTGGGCGTCTCGCCCGAGGTGCTGCGCGCCGGCGCCACGCGCGACGATTTCATCCGCGACAACGCCATGCGCGGCGAATACGGGCCCGGGGTCGATCCCGAGCAGGTGGTCGCCCAATATGCCGCCCAAGCCCGGCTCGGCAAGCCGATCTTGACCGAGCGCATGCGGCCCGACGGCACCGTGCTCGACATCCGCGGCAACCCCACGCCCGGCGGCGGCTTCGTCATCACCTATACCGACATCACCCAGCTCAAGCGCGGCTCGGAGCGGCTCGAGGAGTCGGTCGCCCTGCGCACCGCCGAGCTGAGCCGAGCGCTGGAGGTGGCGGAGGCGAGCGCGCGGGAGGTGAAGGCCGCCCAGGCGCGACTGGAAACCATCATCCAAGCCTTGCCCTGCCCGGTGGTCATCACCCGCGCCGACAGCGGCATCGTGGTCTTCCACAACCCGCAGGCGTCGGAGCTTCTGGGCTACGCCGGAGAGAGCCTGGTCGGGCGCCGCGCCATGGATTTCTACGGCGACCCGGCGGATCGCAAGCGGCTCTTGGCCGGGCTGGAAGCCCATGGACGCGTGAGCGACCTGGAGATCGTCCAGAAGAAGCGCAGCGGCGAGCGGTTCTGGGTCAGCCTGTCGGCGATCGGCATGCCCTTCGACGGCGCGGCGGCGGTGATGGTGGCTTTGACCGACATCACGCCGCGCAAGCAGGCGGAAGAGGTGCTGAAGGCCGGCAGCGATCGGCTGCGCGCGGTTCTCGACAACATGCCCCACCCGGTCTTCGTGGTCAGGGTCGCCGACAACAAGCTGGTCTACGTCAACCAGCGCGGCCAGCAGGACTATCGCCTGGCCATCGGCGTCTCCATGGCCGACAACATCGACCGCCTGTGGGTCGATCCAGGCCAGAACCGGCGCTTCATCGGCGCGGTGCGCGAGCTCGGCCGCGTCACCGATTTCGAGGCGCATGTGCGCAACGGCGAAGGCGAGCCGTTCTGGGCGTTGCTCTCGGCCGCGACCCTCGACTATGACGGCGATCCGGCGATCTACGTCGTCGCCGTCGACATCTCCGACCGCAAGCGCCAGGAAGAGGAGCTGGCGCAGGAGCGGGCGATCCTCAAGATCACCTTCGACAGCATCGATCAAGGCATCGCCGTGTTCGACGCGGAGCACCGCATCATCAAGGCCAGTCGCCGAATGTCGGAATTGCTCGACCTGCCGATGGAGTTCCTGGAGCGGCAGCCGACGCTCCTCGACGTGCTCCACTATCAGATCGAGCACGGCGAATACGCGGACAAGCCCGAGGAGATCCCGGGCTATCTGCGCGACGCCGAGGTGCGTGGCCGCGGTGAGCACTTCTTCGACATCTACGAGCGGACCCGGCCCAACGGGACCGTGCTCGAAGTCCGCACCGTGCCGCTGCCCAATGGCGGCTCGGCGCGCACCTACACCGACATCACCGCGCGCCGTCGCCAGGAGCTGGAGCTGGAGCGCGAGCGGGCGATCCTGAAGGCGACTTTCGACAATATCGAGCAGGGCATCGCCGTGTTCGACGCCGAGCTTCGCCTGATCAAGGCCAATAAGCGCATCACCGAGCTCCTGGACATGCCGGCGGAATTCCTCGAGCGGCAGCCCTCGATGTTCGAGCTGGTCAAATATCAGACCGATCGGGGAGAATTCTCCGATACGCCGGAGGCGGCCGAAGCGTATCTCCGCAGCTCGGAGGCGGCCCTCCGCGATCCTCAGACCGGGATCGACGATGCCTTCTTCTACCGCGTCTACGAGCGCACGCGGCCCAACGGCACGGTGCTGGAGATCCGCACCGTGCCGCTGCCCGGCGGCGGCTCGGCGCGCACCTTCACCGACATCACCGCGCGCCGGCGCCAGGAGGTGGAGCTGGAGCGCGAGCGCTCGATCCTGCAGGTCACCTTCGACAACATCGACCAGGGCATCGCGGTGTTCGATGCCGAGAACCGCATCATCAAGGCCAATCAGCGGCTCTCGCACCTCCTCGATCTGCCCATGCAGCTCCTGGACCGGCAGCCGACCCTGTTCGACATCATCCGCTATCAGGGCGAGCACGGGGAATTCGCCAACACGCCTGAGATGGAGCAGAACTACCTGCGCGATGCCGAGGAACGGCTGCGCGACCGGAACTTCTACGGCGTCTACGAGCGGGTGCGGCCCAACGGCATGGTGCTCGAGGTCCGCACCGTGTCGTTACCCGACGGCGGCTCGGCCCGGACCTTCACCGACGTCACCGCGCGCCGCCGCCAGCAGGCCGAGCTGGAGCGCGAACGGGCGATCCTGCAGGTGACCTTCGACAACATCCAGCAGGGGATCGCGGTGTTCGATCCGGCGTTCCGCACGATCAAGATCAATCAGCGCGCCGCGGAGCTCCTCGGCCTGCCGATGGACTTCTTCGAAGGTCAGCCGACGCTGTTCGAGATCGGCGACTACCAGGTTCGGCTCGGCGAGTTCGTCGGGATGCCCGGAACCCCCGAGGAGCTCTCCCGGGGGTTCGCCGAGCGGGCGCGCTCGCCGGAATACTTTTCGACCTATGAGCGCATGCGGCCCAACGGCACGACCATCGAGGTTCGCACCGTTCGCCTGCCCGATGGCGGCTCGGCCCGCACCTACACCGACGTGACCGCGGCCAAACGGCGCGAGGAGGAGCTGCGCCAATCCAAGGAGGCGGCGGAGGCGGCCAACCAGGCGAAGTCGGCCTTCGTCGCGGCGATGAGCCACGAGATCCGCACGCCGATGAACGGCGTGCTCGGCCTCTTGGAGGCGCTCGAGCACACCTCGCTCGACGACGAGCAGCAGGAATTCGTGCAGGTCGCCTTCCAGTCGGCGGAGGCGCTGCTGACCATCATCGACAGCATCCTCGACTTCTCCAAGATCGAGGCGGGCAAGCTCGAGGTCGAGCGCACGGAGCTGTCGCCGGCGCAGATCGTCGAGGGGGTCGGCGAGACCATGGCGCCGGCCGCGCACAAGAAGCGCCTGTCTTTGATGACCTATGTGCATCCCGCGGTACCGACGACGCTGATGGGCGATCCCGGGCGCCTTCGCCAGGTGCTGCTCAACCTCGTTGGCAACGCCATCAAGTTCACGGACATGGGCGGCGTGGTGGTCGAGGCGGATATCGAGGAGTCGACGCCCGAGCACGTCATCCTCAGGATCCGGGTGAACGACACCGGCATCGGGCTGTCGCCCGAGCAGTGCGACCGGCTGTTTCGGCCCTTCGTCCAGGCCGACGGCTCGACCACCAGGCGGTTCGGGGGAACCGGCCTCGGCCTGTCGATCTGCAAGCGGCTGGTCGAGCTCATGGGCGGCGATATCGGCGTCGCCAGCCGCCCGGCGGAGGGCTCGAGCTTCTGGTTTCGGATTCCGCTCAGCATGCCGAAAGTCGCAGCGCCGCCGCCGCCGCTACCGTCGCTTGCCGGCCTCGCCGTGCTCGTCGTCGACGACAATCCGTCGGTTTGCACCATCCTCGGCAGCTATCTCGGGTCGATGGGAGCCCGCGTCGGCCAAGCCCGCGACGCCAGCGAGGCGCTCGATGCGCTGCGCCGCGCCGAGACGCCCTATGATGCCGCCATTCTCGACGTGCGGCTGCCGGGCCCCGATGGGCTGGACCTGGCCGAGCGCATCCTGGCCGACCGCCGCCTCAAGGGCACCGGGCTGGTTCTGCTCACCGCCTATGACGACGACCAGATTCGCGCCCGCGCCGCCAAGATCGGCATCCGCATGCAGCTCAACAAGCCGGTCCGCCGCGCCCGCCTCGCCGCCGCCGTCGCGGCGGTGACCCGACGCGGCGAGGCGGAGCCGGCGCCCACCGACGCACCGCGCCGGCTGGAGCCATCGAGCAGCGCCGCGGCGGACCGGCCGCTCCGGCCCGAACGCATTCTCCTGGTCGAGGACAACGCCACCAACCGCATGGTCGCGCTCTATCAGCTCGGGCGGCTCGGCTTCGCCGCCGATGTCGCCGTCGACGGCCAGGTGGCGCTCGATGCGCTGGAACGCGCCCGCTACGATCTCGTGCTCATGGACTGCCACATGCCCGAGGTGGACGGCTACGAGGCGACGCGCACGATCCGGCGCCGCGAAGCCGCCCAGCCCTCGACCAACGGCAAGGGCCGGCTGCCGATCATCGCGATCACCGCCAACGCCACGGCCGAGCAGCGCGGGCTTTGCGAAGCGGCGGGGATGGACGATTTCCTGGCGAAGCCGGTGACCTTGACACAGCTGGCCGAAGTGCTCGAGCGCTGGCTCGGCCCCGACCCGGCGGCGGCAGCGGCCGAGGCGTCGGCGGGTGCGGAGGCCGAGCCGGCTGCCGGATCCGAGGGCGAGCGCGCCGTGCTCGACCTCGCGCATCTCGCCGACATGCTGGGCGACAATCGCGCGATCCTGGCGGAAGCGCTGGAGGAGTTCGTAAGCTCGTCATCGGAGCTGCTGGCGACCCTCGACCGAGGATTGGCCCAGCAGGCGGGGCGCACGGCGCACGGCGCCGTGCACTCGCTGAAGGGTGCGGCGCGGACGGCAGGCGCCTTCCTGCTGGGCCAGGCGGCTGAAGAGGTGGAAAATGCGATCGAGCGCGGCGACTGGGCGGAAGCGGCGCGGCGGCGCCCGGACCTGGCGCAAGCCTTCGAGGCGGTCCGCCAGCGTATCCAGCGCCTGAGCACGGAGCCGTAAGAGGAAGCGATGGCCATCGAATACGACAAGCTCCGAGCCATGGTGATCGAGGACAACGAGTTCATTCGCGGCGTCATCGTCAAGATGCTGCGCGGCGAAAAGCTGCAGGAGGTCGCCGAGGCCCAGGACGGGAAGTCGGCCATCCGGCTGCTGCGCCAGGGCATGGTTCCGGATTTCATCATCTGCGACATCCAGATGGCGCCGATCAACGGGCTGGAATTCGTCGAGTTCATCCGCAACGATTCGGAGCTGCGCAAGCGCAACACGCCGGTCATCATCCTCACCGCCAACCCGATCAAGGACAACGTGCTGAAGGCCCGCGCCTATGGCGTGGACGCCTTCCTGGTCAAGCCGGTGTCGCGGGAAAGCCTGCTGTCGCGCATCGAGCATGTGCTGACCAACCGCCGCCCGACGTCCTCCTAACCGATGACCGCTCCCGCCACGCCTCGCGCCGCGCTGGTCACCGGCGCTGCCCGGCGCATCGGCCGCGCGCTCGCCCTCGACCTCGCCCGGGAGGGGTGGGACGTGGCCCTGCACTATCAGAGCTCCGCCGCCGAGGCGGAAGCGGTTGCGGCCGAAATCCGCGGGCTCGGCCGCCGGGCGGTGGCACTCCCGGCCGATCTCGCGGCGGAGAGCGAAACCGCCTCGCTGGTGCCCGAGGCGGTAGCGGCGCTCGGCCCGCTGGGCCTCGTCGTCAACAACGCCTCGCGCTTCGAGCGCGACGGCGCGCTCACCGCCACCCGGGCCTCGTGGGATGCGCATCTGGAGACCAATCTCCGCGCCCCCTTCGTGCTGATTCAAAGCTTTGCCCGGCAGCTGCCGGAGGCGGCGCAAGGCAACGTCGTCAATATCCTGGACCAGCGCGTCTGGAACCTGACCCCTGCCTTCGTCTCCTACACCCTCAGCAAGGCCGGGCTGTGGACCTTGACCCAGACCATGGCCCTGGCGCTGGCGCCGCGCATTCGCGTCAACGGCATCGGCCCCGGGCCGACCCTGCCCAGCCCGCGCCAGTCGGCCGAGCACTTCGCCGAGCAATCCGCCAGCACCCCGCTCGGCATCGGCACCACGCCGGAGGAGATCTGCCGGGCACTGCGCTTCATTCTGGCCGCGCCGGCGATGACCGGACAAATGATCGCCCTCGATGGCGGCCAGCATCTGTCTTGGGCATCGCCCCGCAAGGGCTGGGTCGTCCCGGAATGAGGGCGGGGGCGTGCTGCCGGCTGCGAATCGGTCCGCGCCGAGATCATTTCCGGCCGGCGCCGCCGCCCTCTTGGAGCCTTCCGGCAGGGTCGCCCATACCCCGTTCCGGCGCCCGCCCTTGGGGCAAAAAACTCAGGGTTTCTCCGCCAAAACACCCTAAGGGAGTGGCTGTGAGCGGCTGCGGGTAAGAAAGTTGTGCACAATGGGTCACGGCCTGCGGCGGTGCCACGGAAGTGTCAAGATGAATCTAGATTTGCCGAGCCGGCAATTCGATCGAATCTAATTTATCTTTCTTCTTCAATGCATTCACGAAAATGCCCAAATTATGGGCAACAACCGGAATCGGCCAGAATGGCTGGATTCAGCCAAAAGCGCGGTCGGCTTCCACACAGAGTTATCCACAGGAATCGTGGATATCCGCGAAAGCGGCGGGAATCCGCGGCGCGACGGGCGACTCCAAGGGGTTTCGGCACTTCGATTGACGGGCGAATGGCCGCAGAAGGATAGTCCGCCCATGCCGGAACGGAACGAGGTCAAGCCGCCGGAAGACCCGCCGGAGGAGGCGCCTCGGGCGGAGGAACCGAAGGCGCCGCGCCGCCGTCGCCATGCGAGCTCGATCGAACACGGCGTGGCGCTGATCCAGGCTGAGCTCAAGAACCTGTCGCCGGGGCCGGGCGTCTACCGGATGCTCGATGCCGACGGCAATGCGCTTTACGTCGGCAAGGCCCGCAGCCTCAAGAAGCGGGTGGCGAGCTATGCCCACCCGGCGAAGCTCTCCAATCGGATCCGACGCATGATCGCCGAGACGGCGTCGCTCGAATTCGTCACCACCCACACCGAGGTCGAGGCGCTGCTGCTCGAGATCAATCTGATCAAGCGGCTGATGCCCCGCTACAACGTGCTGCTCAGGGACGACAAGAGCTTTCCCAACATCCTGGTGACCGGCGACCACCCCTACCCGCAGATCCTGAAGCATCGCGGCGCCAAGGCCCGGGCCGGCGACTATTTCGGCCCCTTCGCCTCGGCCGGAGCGGTCGCCCGCACCATCACCGCCCTTCAGCGCGCCTTTCTCCTGCGCAATTGCTCCGATGCGGTGTTCGCCCAGCGCACCCGGCCCTGCCTGCAGTACCAGATCAAGCGCTGCTCGGCGCCCTGCGTCGGCCATATCAGCGAGGCGGACTATGGCGCTCTGGTGCGCCAGGCCAAGGACTTCCTCACCGGCAAGAGCGGCGAGGTGCAAGCCGAGCTCGCCCAAGAGATGCAGCAGGCGAGCGACGCCTTGGATTTCGAGCGCGCCGCCCGCTCCCGCGACCGCATCCGCGCGCTTGCCCATGTCCGCTCCCATCAGGACATCAACGTCGAAGGCGTCGCCGACGCCGACGTGGTGGCACTGGCGCAAGAGGCCGGGCAGACCTGCGTGCAGGTGTTCTTCTTCCGCGGCTCCAGCAACTATGGCAACCGCGCCTATTTCCCCAGCCACGAAAAGGGCATGGAGCCGGCCGACGTGCTGGCCGCCTTCCTCGGGCAGTTCTACGACAACAAGCCGCCGCCACCCTTGGTGCTGACCAGCCATGTGCCGGCGGAGCAGGATCTCATCGCCGAAGCGCTCTCGCTGAGAGCCGGTCGCCGGGTCGAGCTCTCGGCGCCGCAGCGCGGCGCCAAGCGCAAGCTGATAGAGCATGCGCTCGCCAACGCCGCCGAGGCGCTGGCGCGGCGCCTGGCCGAAAGCGCCTCCCAGCGCCGCCTGCTGGACGGCGTCGCCGCCGTGTTCGGCCTGGAAGCGCCGCCGCGGCGCATCGAGATCTACGACAACAGTCATATCTCCGGAACCAATGCGACCGGCGCGATGGTGGTCGCAGGGCCGGAGGGTTCGATGAAGAGCGCCTACCGCAAATTCACCATCCGCAGCCCCGAGCTCGCTCCGGGCGACGACTACGCGATGATGCGCGAGGTCCTGTCCCGGCACTTCGGCCGCGCGCTCAAGGAGGATCCGGAGCGCGCGCGGGGCACCTGGCCCGATCTGGTGCTGATCGATGGCGGCCAAGGCCAGCTCGCCGCCGCGCAGGGCGTGCTGACCGAGCTCGGCGTCACCGACGTGCCGCTGGTGGCGATCGCCAAGGGGCCGGACCGGGATGCCGGCCGCGAGCGGTTCTTCCAGCCGGGTCGCAACGAGTTCCAGCTCGAGCCGCGCGATCCCGTGCTCTATTTCCTGCAGCGGCTGCGCGACGAGGCGCATCGCTTCGCCATCGAGACGCACCGGGCCAAGCGCGCCAAGGCCTTGGGCCGCTCGGAGCTGGACGAGGTCGCCGGTATCGGCGCTCGCCGCAAGAAGGCCTTGCTCCTGCATTTCGGTTCGGTCCGGGAGATCAAGCGCGCCGGCCTCGCCGATCTCGAGCGCGTGAGCGGCATCTCCAGGGCTGTTGCGGCGAGAATCTATTCCCATTTTCATGAGGACGGGTGAGAGGCAGATGCGTTTCCGCCGAGCCCGGAGTAGACTTGCATCGCCTCCCCTGTACCGGCCCATGAGACCATGCCAGGCAATCTGCCGAACCTATTGACGTTGTCGCGCATCGCCGCCGTGCCCGTGCTGCTGGCGCTGTTCTACGTGCCCGGCGACTGGGCGCGCTGGCTCGCCTGCGTGGTGTTCTCGCTGGCCGGCGTCACCGATTATGTCGATGGCTATCTCGCCCGCAGCCTGAACCAGCGCTCCGAGCTCGGCCGCTGGCTGGATCCCATCGCCGACAAGCTCTTGGTCGCCGCGGCCTTGCTGCTGCTCACCGCCTTCGATCGGCTGGGCCCGTTCGGGCTGCTGCCAGCCCTGGTCATCCTCTGTCGCGAGATCCTGGTCTCGGGCTTGCGCGAATACCTGGCAGAGCTGCGTGTCGGCATGCCGGTGAGCCGGCTCGCCAAATGGAAGACCGCCCTGCAGATGCTGGCGATCGGCTTCCTCATTGTCGGCGATTCCGGCTGGGAGCCGGTGCCGATCCAGCAGATCGGCTGGGTCGGGCTGTGGATCGCCGCCGGTCTCACCCTGATCACGGGCTACGACTATCTTCGCGCCGGGCTGCAGCACATGGACGAGCCGTCGCGCCGCAGCGAGGCCGCCGTTCCGCCAGGCAAGACCGCGCCCCGGCTCGGCTGAGCCCGGGCCGGCGAATGAAGATCCTGGGCATCGCCGGCTGGAGCGGGAGCGGCAAGACCACCCTCGTCGCAAAGCTGTTGCCGGAGCTGATCGCCGCCGGGCTCAGGGTCTCGACCCTGAAGCACGCCCATCACGCCTTCGACATCGACCGTCCGGGCAAGGACTCCTACGTGCACCGGATGGCCGGCGCCACCGAGGTGATGGTGGGCTCGGCCAACCGTTGGGCGCTCATGCATGAGCTGCGCGGGGCGGCGGAGCCGAGCATGGGCGAGCTGGTGGCGCGCATGAGCCCGGTCGATCTCCTGCTGGTCGAAGGCTTCAAGCGCGACGGCCACGACAAGCTCGAAGTGTTCCGCCGGGCGAACGGCAAGCCGTTGCTGGCGCCTGAGGATGATCGCGTCGTCGCCGTCGCTTCCGACGGGGCGGTGCCCGAAGTGGCCCTGCCGATCCTCGATTTGAACGACGTACCGGCGATCGCCCGCTTCGTCATCCGCCACACCGGGCTCGCCTGAGCCATGGCGCAGCTCAGCAACGATTGCTTCGCCCAGGACGGCGCCTTGATCACCGTCGCCGATGCGCTGGCGCTCTTGGACCGTGCCGTGGAGCCGATCGTCGAGCCCGAGACGGTGCCGCTGGCGGCCGCCCTCAACCGCGTGCTGACCGCCGAGGTGAGGGCCGCCATCGACGTGCCGCCGGCGGACAATTCCGCCGTCGACGGGTATGCGGTCTATGCCGCCGATCTCCGTCCCGATGAGCCCACGCGCCTGCCGGTCGTGGCCCGGATCGCCGCCGGGCATCCCTTGGCGATGCCGATGCGGCGCGGCACGGCGGTGCGCATCTTCACCGGTGCGGCGATGCCGAAGGGTGCTGCCGATGCCGGACCCGATACGGTGATGATGCAGGAGGATTGCACGCGCGAGGGCGATACCGTGCTGCTGCGTGCGGGCATCAAGCCTGGATCCAATCGGCGCCGGGCGGGCGAGGATTTGCGCTGCGGCCAAGTGGCACTCGCCGGCGGAAGGCGCCTGCGGCCCCAGGATATCGGCCTCGCCGCGGCGCTGGGCCTGACCCAGCTTTCGGTGCGGCGCCGGCTGAAGCTGGCGCTCTTCTCCACCGGCGACGAGCTGGTCGAGCCCGGACGCCCGCTGGCGTCGGGGCGCATCTACGATTCCAACCGCTTCACCATCCAGGCCCTGCTCGCCGCCTTCGGCGCCGAGGTGAGCGATCTCGGCATTCTTCCCGATCGTGCCGAGGCGATCCGCGCGGCGCTTGCCGGCGCCGTTGCCGGCCATGATGCGATCGTCACCTCGGGCGGGGTGTCGACGGGCGAGGAGGATCACGTCAAGGCGGTCGTTCAGGAGCTGGGATCGCTCTATCTCTGGCGGCTGGCGATCAAGCCCGGCCGGCCGGTGGCCCTGGGGCAGATCGGCGCCGTGCCGTTCATCGGGCTCCCCGGCAATCCGGTCGCGGTGATGGTGACATTCCTCATCCTGGCGCGCCCTCTGCTCCTCAAGCTGGCCGGGGCGGCGGTGGAGCCGGGGCTGCGCTTTCGCGTGGCCGCGGGGTTCGAATACGCGAAGAAAGCCAACCGGCGCGAATACTTGCGGGCGCGGCTGGAGCCCGGCGAGGCCGGGCTCGTCGCCCGCCGGTTCCCCCGGGATGGCGCCGGGATCCTGTCCTCGATGGTCGAGTCCGACGGGCTGGTGGAGTTGCCGGAGGCGTTGACCACGCTTACATCCGGCAGCATGGTGGATTTCCTGCCGTACAGCGCGGTCTTGAGTTGAGGCGCCCCTTGAAGCTCTTGTATTTCGCCTGGGTCCGTCAGCGTGTGGGCATGGCCGAGGAGACGGTCGAGCTGCCGGACGCGGTGGCAACCGTCGGCGACCTCTTGGCCTGGCTCGAGACCCGCGGCCCCAGCTATGCCGAGGCGCTGGGCGCCAAGGGCGTGGTCAAGGTCGCGGTCAACCAGGAGTATGCCGGCAGCGACCGCCGCTTGGCCCCGGGCGACGAGGTGGCGCTGTTTCCGCCGGTCACGGGCGGGTAACGTGATCAGAGTTCAAGAGCAGGACTTCGATGTCGGCGCCGAGATCGACGGGCTCGGCGGCGGCGATCGGTCGATCGGCGGCATCGCCAGCTTCATCGGTCTGGTTCGCGATATGGCCGGAGGCCAGCGGATCCGGGCCATGACCCTCGAGCATTATCCGGCGATGACCGAACGCGAGCTGAAGCGCATCGAGGCGGACGCACGGGCGCGCTGGCCGCTGCAGGCGAGCCTGGTGATCCACCGTTATGGCAGGCTCGAGCCCGGCGACCGCATCGTCTTCGTCGCGACCGCATCGGCGCATCGGCAAGCGGCGTTCGAAAGCTGCATGTTCCTGGTCGATTGGCTGAAGACCAAGGCGCCGTTCTGGAAGCTGGAGGAGACCGGCGCCGGCGCCGAATGGGTCGCGGCCAAGGCGAGCGATGACGACGCGGCCGAGCGCTGGAGCCGTCCGGCAAAGAAGGCGGCGGAGTAGAGCCCGCGGAAGGGGACGGAGGGGAGATGGCGATGCAGGTCAGGGCGCTGACCCCGGTCTTCGGCGCCGAGATCATCGGCCTCGATGTGGCGGAGCCGCTGGCTGCGGACGCCTTTCGAGGCCTGCGCGAGATCTGGCATGCCCAGTCGCTCCTGCTGATCCGTGGGCAGAGCCTGGACGAGACGGCGCTGGTCCGCTTCAGCCGCGGCTTCGGGACGCTGGAATCGCCGCCGGCCAGCGCCGAGCGTGTATGGGCCGATGGCGGCAGCATCTGCCCGGAAATCTGGGTGATTTCGAACGTGATCGAGAACGGCAAGCCGATCGGCGGGCTCGGCGCCGGCGAGGCGGAATGGCACACCGACATGTCCTATATCGAGGAGCCGCCCTCGGCGAGCCTGCTCTATGCCCGCGAGATTCCGCCCGCAGGCGGCGACACCGCCTTCGCCAGCATGCATGCCGCCCTGGAGGCGATGCCGCTGGTGCTCCGCGCCGCCATCGAGGGGCGGCGGGCGAAGCATGATTCTTCCTACACCAGCGCCGGCGAGCTGAGACGGGGTGCCAGCGCCGACGTGAATGCGGAGACCGCGCCGGGCGGCGTCCACCCGATCATCCGCACCCATCCCGAGACCGGCCGGAAGGCGATCTATCTCGGCCGCCGGCGCAACGGGCTCATCGTCGAGCTGCCGCTGGATGAGAGCGAGGCGGTCTTGGACGAGGTCTGGCGCTTCGCCACCCAGCTGCAATTCACCTATCGCCACCACTGGCGGCTGGGCGACCTCCTGGTCTGGGACAATCGCGCGCTGGTGCATCGCCGCGACGCTTTCGATCCCGAGGCGCGCCGCATCATGCTGCGCACCCAGGTCAAGGGCGACCGGCCCCGCTGACCGCCTCGCCGATCTCGGGCGCGCCAGGCCCTTGAAGGTGCCGACCGACACAAGTAGGGTGCCGCTCCGCGCCAGCAACTTGCAGATCCGTAGAGGCATAGAATGGGCTTAGTCGCCGACCGGCTCGACCGTATCAAGCCATCCCCGACCATCGCGGTTTCCGATAAGGCGCGCTCGCTCAAAGCGGCCGGGCGCGACGTCATCGGCCTTGGCGCCGGCGAACCCGACTTTGACACGCCGGATTCGATCAAGGAGGCGGCCATCGCCGCCATCCGCCGCGGCGAGACCAAATACACCAATGTCGACGGCACGCCGGAGCTCAAGGCCGCCATCGTCGCCAAGTTCAAGCGCGAGAACCGGCTCGACTACAAGCCCTCGCAGATCACCGTCGGCACCGGCGGCAAGCAGGTGCTGTACAACGCGCTGATGGCCTCCCTCAATCCCGGCGACGAGGTCGTCATCCCCGCACCCTATTGGGTGAGCTATCCCGACATCGTCGTGCTCGCCGAGGGCGTGCCGGTGTTCGTCATCTGCGAGGAGAAGAACGGCTTCAAGCTCAAGCCGGCGGATCTCGAGCGCGCGATCACGGCCAAGACCAAGTGGCTCATCCTCAACAGCCCCTCCAATCCCACCGGTGCCGCCTACACCTGGGCGGAGATGAAGGCGCTGACCGACGTGCTCGTGCGGCACCCGCAGGTGCATGTGCTCACCGACGACATGTACGAGCACCTGGTGTATGACGACTTCAAGTTCTGCACTCCGGCCGAGGTCGAGCCGTCGCTGTACGAGCGCACTCTCACCATGAACGGCGTGTCCAAGGCCTATTGCATGACCGGTTGGCGCATCGGCTATGGCGGGGGTCCGGAAAAGCTGATCAAGGCGATGGCGGTCCTGCAGTCGCAGTCGACCTCCAATCCCTCCTCGGTCAGCCAGGAGGCGGCCGCGGCCGGTCTCTCCGGCCCGCAGGACTTCATCGCTGAGCACAACAAGATCTTCCGCGAGCGGCGCGACCTGGTGGTCGGCATGCTGAACCAGGCAAAGGGATTGAAGTGCCATCGGCCCGAGGGTGCCTTCTACGTGTATCCCTCCTGCGCCGGGGCGATCGGCAAGAAGACGCCGGCCGGGGCGACGATCCGCACCGACGGCGACTTCGTGACCTACCTCTTGGAGAGCGAGGGCGTGGCGGTGGTGCAGGGCGAGGCCTTCGGCCTCACCCCCTATTTCCGCATCTCCTACGCGACCGCGACCGAAGTCATGGAAGAGGCTTGCCGACGCATCCAGCGCGCCTGCGCCAGCCTCACCTGAGGCCGGGGCGATCGGCGCCTGCCGCGGCGGCGCCGATTCTCCGGGCGGTCGAAATCTAGCCTAACTCCCCCCGCCGGCTTTTCCCCTTGCGCGGCGAATTCGCCCCGGCGCAAGCTATCGCTCCAAGGTCGGCCGGTGGGGCCCACCCCCGGCGGCGCAATGAAGCGAACCGCGCGAGGGAGGCGCTCACGAATGGGAGACCCTGCCAGACCCCGGACCGCCGTGCTGGTCGGACCGTATCTTTCCGGTAAAACCACGCTGCTCGAGAGCCTGCTGTTCGCCTGCGAGGCGATTCCCAAACGCGGCTCGGTCAAGGACGCGACCAGCGTCGGCGACGGCGCGCCGGAAGCCCGCGCCCGCAAGATGAGCGTCGAAGCCTCGGCGGCGAGCGCCACCTATCTCGGCGACCCCTGGACCTTCATCGATACGCCGGGCTCGATCGAGCTCGCGCAAGAGGTGCGCAACGCGCTCATGGTCGCCGACGTGGCCGTGGTCGTGTGCGAGCCGTTGATCGATCGCGTGCAGACCCTGGCGCCGATCATGCGCTTCCTCGACGAGCAGGCGATCCCGCACATGCTGTTCATCAACAAGATGGACCAGGCGACGGTGGCCCCGAAGCCGTTGCTGGAAGCCTTGCAAGGGTTGAGCGAGCACCCGCTGGTGCTGCGGCAAGTGCCGATCTACGATGGCGAGACCTTGACCGGCTATGTCGACCTGGTGAGCGAGCGCGCCTATCGCTACCGGCCGGGCCAACCCTCCGATCTCATCAAGCTGCCGGAGACCGCGCTCGATGCGGAGAAGTCGGCGCGCACCGGGCTTTTGGAGGCGCTCGCCGATTTCGACGACGGCCTGCTCGAAGCCTTGCTCGAGGACACGGTGCCGCCGCCGAAGGAGATCTACAAGCAGCTCACCAAGGATCTGCAGGCCGACAAGATCGTTCCGGTGTTCCTGGGCGCGGCCGAGTTCGAAAACGGCGTCAGGCGCCTGTTGAAGGCCTTGCGCCACGAGACGCCCGGGCCGGAAGCCGCCGCGGCGCGGCGCGGCCTCAAGGGCGACGGCGAGGCGGCGGCCGAGGTGTTCAAGACCTACCATGCGGCGCATACCGGCAAGCTCACTCTGGCGCGGGTTTGGCGCGGCAGCGTCAAGGACGGCCAGACCCTGAGCGGCACGCGTGTCAGCGGTCTCTACCGCATGAACGGCGTCGCCTTCGCCAAGCTGGCGGAGGCGAAGGCCGGCGACGTCGTCGCCTTCGGCCGGATGGAAGGCATCCACACCGGTGCCGCGCTGACGCCTTCCGGCGCGCGCCCCGTCGGCCTGCAGCCATTTCCGCCACCGTTGCCACCGCAATTCTCCCTCGCCATCACTGCCGAGAACCGCAACGACGAGGTCAAGCTGTCGGGCGCCATGGCGAAGCTGACCGAGGAGGATCCGGCCCTCAACTTCGCCCATGAGCACGACACCGGCGAGCTGGTGCTGCAGGGGCAGGGCGACATCCATCTGCAGATCGCCATGGACCGGCTCAAGAGCAAGTACAATCTGAAAGTCCGCTCGCGCCGTCCGCGGGTGCCTTACAAGGAAACCATCCGCAAGGGTGTCGCCCAGCATGGGCGGCACAAGCGGCAGAGCGGCGGCCACGGGCAGTTCGGCGACATCAAGGTGGAGATCAAGCCGCTGCCCCGCGGCGAGGGCTTCGTCTTCATCGACAAGGTCGTCGGCGGCTCGATCCCGCGCCAGTACATCCCGTCGGTCGAAGAGGGCGTCCGCGAATTCATGGTTCGGGGGCCGCTCGGCTTCCACCTGGTGGATTTCTCGGTGACCTTGCTCGACGGCCAGTACCACGCCGTCGACTCCTCCGACATGGCATTCAAGACCGCGGCGCGCATCGCCATGAGCGAGGGCATGCCGAAATGCGACCCGGTGCTGCTCGAGCCGATCGCCCATGTCACCATCTCGGTGCCGAACGACCACACCTCGAAGGTGCAGCGCGTCATCACCGGGCGGCGCGGACAGATCCTGGGCTTCGATGCCAAGCCCGGCTGGAAGGGTTGGGACGAGGTGACCGCCTATATGCCGCAATCGGAGATCCACGATCTCATCATCGATATCCGTTCGCTCACCCTCGGCGTGGCGAGCTATATCTGGAAGTTCGACCATCTGGCCGAGCTGACCGGGCGGCTCGCGGACAAGGTGATCGAGGACCACGCGCCGAAGGCGGCCGCGGCGAGCTAAGAGCCTGTCTGAGCCATAGGCGTGGCCGCGAGGCGGCGATGGCTCGTGCATCGCTCAACTCCTGCGGTCAAGCGATCGGGCGAAAACGGCGCATTCCCAAGGGGTTGCGTCCGGCTCGGATCGGTTGGTCGCAATCCCCCTTGAATACGCTCGAGGTGCCTGGAAGAGAGGGTGAGATGCGCAGCCAGATCGGGAGGCAGACGTCATGAATTGGAAACCATCGCGCAGGCAGGTGCTTGGGAGTGGGTTGCTGGCGGCGTTCGGAGCGGCGGCACCCGGGTCTCTCCTGAGCAAGGCGGCATTCGCCCAGGTTCGCGGCGGAACGCTGACAGTCGGGCTGCCCTACGACGTGGATACGTTGAACGTGTACACCACGGGATTCCTCGGTGACGTGGAGGCCGCCGTCGTCGAAGGCCTGCTCGCGCCGAACGAGAACGCCAAATACGTCCCGGTTCTAGCAACCGAAGTTCCCACCGTGCAAAACGGCGGCATCGAGCTGCTCGATGGCGGCTCCAAGATGCGAATCAAATACAAGCTCCGGCCCAACGTGAAATGGCACGATGGGAAACCCTTCACCTCGGCCGACGTCAAGTTCACCTGGGAAGCGGTCAGCGACCCAAAATTCATCGCCGAGTCGAAGGATGGCACGGCAGATGTCGCGTCGATCGAAACGCCGGACGAGCTCACCGCGATCGTCAACTATAAGAGCGTGTCGCCGACCTTTGCCTCGACGCTCTTCACCTTCGGCATTCTGCCCAAGCACGCCTTGGAGGGCAAAGACCTCAACAAGGACCCCTACAACGACAAGCCTCTCGGCACCGGCCCCTTCGTGGTCACCGAGTTCAGGCACGGCCAGCATGTGGTGGTCGAGCGCAACCCGAACTACTGGAGGAAGGACGAGAAGGGGCAGGCCTTGCCCTATATCGAGCGGATCATCTTCAAGATCATTCCGGACTCGAATACGCTGATGACCCAGCTGAAATCGGGCGAGGTCGCGTTCGCCTACCGCGTCCCCTACTCGCAAGCAAAGCAGCTTGAGACCGTCGGCAGCCTCGAGCTGCTGAAGGGCCCGCTGCTCTCCTGGCAGCATCTCGACTTCAATTTCCGCGGACCCAAGTCGCTGCAGGACCTGACTGTGCGGAAGGCGATCGCGCACGCGATCAACCGCGACACCATCGTCCGCGCGCTCGGCGGCTTTCCGGTATCGATCAAGTCGGTGGTGGTGCCCATCTTCGACTTCCATGATCCGAACACGCCGAGCTACGATCTCGATCCGGCGAAGGCCAACAAGCTCCTCGACGACGCCGGATACGCGAAGGGCGCCGACGGCGTGCGCGTGAAGGACGGCGAGCGGCTGTCGTACCGGATCGTCTGCCTCGCCGGCCTGGTCGACGACGAGATCACGGAGCAGGTCCTCATCGCGCAGCTGAAGGCGATCGGCATCGAGGTCAAGCCGGACAACAAGGCCGGCGTCGCCTTCAGGGAGGCCCGCTACAAGGGCAACTACGATCTCCTGTATGCCCGCTGGATCACCTCCGCCGATCCGGTCTACAGCGTCTTCTTCGGCACCAAGGGGGCCAACAACGGGCAGGGCTACTCCAATCCGAGGCTGGATGAGGTCATGCGGCGCATGGAGAGCACCCTCGATCCCGAGCAGCGGCGGCAGAGCGCGAAGGAGATGCAGGCCATTCTGGCGGCGGATCTGCCCACGATACCGCTTACGACCAATGTCGGTGTGATCGCCAAGACCAGGAAGCTGAAGAACTTCATCCCCAACCCGACGAACATGACGAACTTCGTCGACACCAGCCGGTGGTATCTGGAGACCTAGCACGGCCGCGGCGGGGCCGGGCTCGGCCGGATGAACTTGAAGTACATTCTCATGCGGGTGATCGGCGCGGTCCCGCTGATCATCGGGACATCGATCGTCCTCTTCGGCGTCATCCATCTGGCTCCGGGCGGACCGACCGACGTCTACGCCGACAATCCCTCGGTCACCAAGGAAGCCCTCGAGCAGATCAGGACGGCCTACGGCCTGGACCGGCCGATCTGGGCGCAATACGCGCTCTGGTTCGGCTCGATGCTGCGCGGCGATTGGGGCTACTCGATCCGAACCGGACGCCCGGTCTTCCAGGACGTCGTCGAGCGGCTCGGGCCGACCTTCGAGCTGGGCGGGCTGTCGCTGGCAATCTCCCTTTCATTGGCGCTGCCGCTCGGCGTCATCGGCGCCGCCCGGCAGAACTCGCCCCGCGACCACGCCCTCACCCTCTTGTCCTTCTCCGGAATCTCCATACCGGTGTTCTGGCTGGCTCTGCTGCTGCAGCTCCTGTTCAGCATCGTCCTGGGATGGCTGCCCTCGGCGGGCTACCAGTCGATCGGGGACGGCTCCTTCGGCGATCGCCTCGCCCATATCGCGATGCCGGTCACGGTGCTCTCGCTGGCCACCATCGCCAGCTGGAGCCGGTATGTGCGCGCCGGCATGCTCGACGTCCTGCATCAGGAATACATCCGCACCGCCTATGCCAAAGGCCAGACCGAGTGGGGCGTTCTTGTCCATCACGCGTTGCGGAACGCGTTGCTGCCGGCGGTGACGATCATCGCCCTCGATTTCGCGAGCGTGATCTCCGGGGCGGTGATCACCGAGACGGTCTTCGCCTGGCCGGGCATCGGCCGACTGTTCATCGAAAGCATGGATGGGCGCGACTACCCGGTGCTCATGGGCCTCATGCTGATGGGTTCGATGGCGCTCATTCTGGCGAACCTGATGGCGGATCTGGTCTATGCGGCCATCGATCCCAGGATCCGCTATGACTGAGGCTGCGGCGAGCCGACCCGGCGCGGTCGCCATCCTCGACCATGGCCCCTTGCGGGCGGGTCTCGGCCGGCTCTTGGCCCATCGGCCCGCGGTTGCGGCGCTGGCGCTGCTCGCCGCCATGGCGCTGATCACCACCCTGGCGCCGCAGCTTCTGCCTTACGAGTATGACGAGCAGGACTTCCAGCTCATCGGCCAGCCCGGCGGGATGACCGCGGCGCATTGGCTCGGAACCGACCAACTCGGCCGCGACGCGTTGACCCGTCTCGTCCATGGCGGCCGCATCTCGCTATCGGTCGGCCTGGCGAGCGCCTTGATCGCAACGCTCCTCGGCACGCTGGTAGGAGCCGTCTCGGGCTTCTATCGCGGCCTGGCCGATACGGCGCTGATGCGCGCGACCGACGTCATGCTGTCGATTCCGCTCCTGCCGCTCGTCCTGCTCATATCGGGCCTCTTGCGTCCGAACGTGCCGCTGCTCATCGGACTGATCGGGGCCCTCACCTGGATGAGCACCGCCAGGCTCGTGCGCGGGCAGTTTCTGGCACTCCGCGAGCGCGAGTTCGTCGAGGCGGCGCGGGCGCTCGGCGCGCGAGGCTCGCGCCTGATCCTGCGTCATATCTTGCCCAACGCCGTCGGCCCGATCACGGTCTCCGCCACGCTCGCCGTCGGGCGATCGATCATGCTCGAATCCGCCATGTCGTTCTTCGGTTTCGGCGTCCAGCAGCCGACGCCAACCTGGGGCAATCTGCTGAACACTGCCAGCCCATGGCTCGGCCTGGCGCCTTGGCTCGCGGTGGCGCCGGGCTTGTGCATCTTCGCGACGGTGCTGGCCGTCAACTTCCTTGGCGACGGATTGCGCGATGCCGTCGAGCCGAGGAGCCGAAAGTCCGCCTGAGCTACCGGGCCGATCTCATCGGCCGACGCGGCCTGCGCGCGCCATCTCGTCCCTTGCAAAGGCCACGGGTACATGCCCGAATCCGATGAGCGCGTCGTGGAACGCGCGGGTGCCGCCGCTCCAAGCCTTCCTGAGCGACCGGATGGCGCGGACGCCGAACCAATACATCAGCCGAGACGCCGGAAACATCGAGTTGCGCGTCACTTCCGCCTCGATGCGTGCCGGCGCGAAGCCGGCCTTCTCTCGGTAGAAGCGCTTGGCTTCGTCGAGCGACCACTGCCCCAGATGCAGCCGAATATCGAGGATTGCACTGGCGGCGTTCCGGCGTTCCATGTGCTTCAGCATGAGGGCCTCGGCCGGCGAGTAGTATCCTGGAGCCTCGAGCAAGAGCTCGGCCGCGTGGCAGGCCCATCCCTCGACCATGGTGCCGCCGGAGAGAAGGGCGATGCCGCTTGCGCAATCCGTACCGCCGATCCGCGCCAGCCGCGACGGGGAGGCGCGCGCGCGCGCGTTCTGGGTGTGATGCCCGATGCTGCCGTGATGCGCCGCATGCACGGACTTGACGAGCGCCGTGTTATGGGCGCTGAGATCGACCGCCGCGTCCGCCGCCGGCGTTGCCACCCAATAGACGCTGCCCGTGCCCGCATGCATGGCCGGCGGCGAGCGGTATGAGAGGAAATAGAGCGCCTTGGCAATCTTCCGGAACGCCGGGTCGAGCGCCCGGTAGTCGAGGTCGTAGTCCATGGCCGGGCTCACCAGCGTTTGGCCCAGCTCGACCGCGCGGCCTTGCCAATGGCGATAGGAGGCAAGCACCCCCTCCCGGGTCGGGCAGATCGTCGCGAGGTCGTCCAATTGCTGCCGCCAGGACCGCGACGGGTCGATGCCGGCCGCCATCCGATCGAGCTCCTGGGTCAGCTCATCGAATGCGGATTCAGCCAAGCGCAACCCCTCATGGGGGCCGAGCCCAAGACCGTGCACGTCGCGCATGAGCATGTCGAGATAAGCCTCTCCGCAAGCGGGCGAGGTGTCGGGCATGTTGGCGAGCGCCCCGGCGAATTCTTCGAGCGCCCTTGCCGCCGCCTCCGCCGGCTGCAGCCACTCATCCCGCCAACGCGGATGCAACCGAACATCGCCTTCGAGAAACGCCGCGAAGGCGAGCGTCTCGCGCTTCGCACGCTCGACCCAGCCGCGCGGCGCCGCGTCAGGCAAGCTTGCCCTTCCGGCGGCGAGAAAGTCGGGAATCAGCTCCAATCTGGCTTTGAGCGATTCGGCCGCGACCGGCATCGACTGCGGCAGCAACAAGCCGATGATACCGAAGGCGGCCTCGCCCGAGTACCATGCGGGATTGCGGAACCGCGGGCGGCGATCGAGAGCCGCCTGCGCCATGATGATCTCGGCCCGAGCGAGCTTGACGTCCAGGCGGTCCGCAACCGACGGGCTCTCGGCAAGCGATCCGATCTTCCGGGCGAGGTCGGCGAGACATTTGCGCTCATCGGCCATCGCCGAGGCATCGGCTCGGGGCAGGCGGCCGTCGTGGCCCTCGACGCCCATGAACGTCGCGTTCGTCGGATGGAAGGCAAGGTGGAATTCGAGGAAGGCGTCAATTGCCCCGCGGACGTCGCTCTCGCTCACCCGCGCATCCTCGGGATCTCTACCCAGCGCCGCTCGAAATGCGCTTGGATGATCGTGTCTACGATCTCCTGGCTCTTCGCTCCGTCGAAGAAGGTGCACTCCGCCGGTTTGCGATCGAGAATCTCGGCGACGAAATGGCGGATCAGGTTGCGATAGTAGAGCTCTCGCCATGGCGTATTGATCGTCGTTCCCGGCGGGAAACGCTCGGGCGCCACCGCGATGGGGCGAAACTCGACCGCGTCTGAACGGGCGAAGTGCAGCGTCTCCGCGACGCCGAATTCGGTGATCAGCCGGGCAATGGCCGCACCCTTCGAGCCGTATACGCGGATTTCGACGCCGGGGTAGTTTCCGACGGCGATGTAGCTCGATTGCAGCAAGCCTTGCGCGCCGTTCGCGTACTCGATGATCGCAACGGTGCCGTCTTCGACGGGGATTCGTTGCAGCCCTGCCCTGCCGCGCACCTGTCGCTCTGGTATGAAGTTCCGCATCGTGCTGGCGACGGATTGGAATTCGCCGCCGATCCAGCGCATGAGATCGACGAGATGCGATCCGTAGCCGATGACCGAGGCGGGTATCAATTTGTCGCCCGGCGCATTGGGCGGGACCTGGCGCAACGGGAACTGCGGGTCGAGAAACTGCGAATTCTGCTCGAAGCCGTGGATGTGGAAGATCTCGCCGAGGGTACCGTCCGCCACCCACTCCTTGACCTGGCGCATCGCCGGCGAGTAGCGGAAGGTGAAGCCGAGCTTGGTCCGCACGCCCTTGGCATCGCCGGCGCGCCAGGCTCCGAACGCCGCGTCGGCCTCGGTTGCCAGCGGTTTTTCCGATAGCACGTGCTTGCCCGCGGCGATCGCATCGAGACTCAGCTGCAAATGGGTATGCGTCGGGGTGCATACGTCGACCATCTGCACGCCCGGATCGGCCAGCAGTTCCCTGTGGTCGCTGTACACGCGCTTGGCACCAAAGCGAGCGGCCATTGCCTTCGCCCGTTCGACTTCGATGTCGCAGATCGCAACGAGATCGACGCGATCATCCGCCGCGTACCCGGGAAGGTGCGCCTTTTCCGCCCAAGTATGAGCTCCCAGAAGTCCGACCCCGAGCTTTGCCGTCATGGCGATACTTTCCTGGTCCGTCGACACGGCAGTCCGTGGGAAGATTCCCCAATATCGCGAGGCGGCCGACCTTGGCCGGATCGCGACGGCAACCCGTCGTGAGCGCGCCGCGACCCGCGCGCCGCGCCGATCTTAGGGTTGGAACGGGCCCGCCGATGCGAATTTTATGGCACAGTAAGACTAGGAGCTCAACGCGGTGGCGCCTTGTCGCCTTCGAGCGTGTCGGCGAGCTGCTTGATCGACCGCGCGGCGCGGCTGCCGTGCTGGCGGAGCATGAGGACGGCCAGCATCACCGTGGTGGCGAGGATCGACAACGCCGGGTGCACGAACCAGCCGATGGCGGCGAGCGCGAAGTAATAGGCGCGCAAGCCGCCGTTGAAGCTAGTGAGCGCCCGGGTCAAGACTATGGTCGGTCAGGATCGTATAGCCGCTCCAGCCGAGCACCAGCCAGGCGAGCGCGACCAGATCGAGCGTCGTCAGATCGAACGCCATGATGCCACCCGCCACAGTTGCAACCGCTGGGCGATCATTCCCCGTGCGGCGGTGACATGGCAAGCGGACGACGGAGACGAAAGGCGCATATCGCCTTTCGGCCTCACTCCCTGAACTCGTCCTGCCTGTAGCCCTGCAGATAGAGAAGCGCGGTCAGGTCGCCGTGGTTGATGGCGAGCCGGGCTTCGGCGGCGACGATGGGCTTGGCGCGGAAGGCGACGCCGAAGCCGGCGGCGCCGAGCATGGCGAGGTCGTTGGCGCCGTCGCCGACCGCAAGGCTCGCATCGCCGGCCAGTCCGTGCGCGAGGGTGAACTCCTGGAGCGCGGCAAGCTTGGCGTCGCGATCGACGATCGGGGCGGCGAGACGGCCGGTGAGCTTGCCGTCGGCTATGTCGAGCACGTTCGAGCGATCGACATGGAAACCGCAGCGCTGGCGGATGGCGCCGGTGAAGAAGGTGAACCCGCCGGAGATCAAGGCGGTGAAGGCGCCGTGCTGGCGCATGGTCTGCACCAACGCGCGCGCGCCGGGAGTGAGCTCGGTCGCTGCCAGGGTCTTCTCCAGGGCGGTCACCGGCAGGCCCGCCAGCATCGCCACGCGCTCGCGGAGCGCCGCAGCGAAATCGATCTCGCCGTTCATCGAGCGCCTGGTGATCGCCGCGATCTTCTCCTTCAAGCCCGCGAAGGCCGCCATCTCATCCAGGGTCTCGGTGGTGACGATGGTCGAATCCATGTCGGCGATGAGCAGGCGCTTGCGCCTTCCGGCGGCCTCGATCAGGTTCGCATCGACCGGGGTCTCGCCGAGCGCTGCGCGCACCGCCGCCAGGCTCCGCTCCGGCGCAGCGGCGGCGAAGGGCAGATCGAGCGCGATGCCGGGGGCGAGCCAACGCGCCTCGCCAGGGCGGCTGCCGGCTGCCGCGAGGGCTTCGCGGGCGGCTTCGGCCAGATGGGAATCGACAACGGGCTTGGCCGGATTGGCGATGAGGCTGAGGATCGAAGGCATGGCGAGGGATAGCCGAGAGCCCGACCGCAAGTCCACCCCGCCATCGGCGGGGCGACGGCCGATCCTCATCGTTGCCGGGCCGACGGCGAGCGGCAAGTCCGGTCTCGCGGTCGCGCTGGCCGTGTCCCTGGGCGGTACCGTGATCAACGCCGACAGCATGCAGGTCTACCGCGAGCTGAGTGTGCTGACGGCGCGGCCGACGGAAGCGATGCTCGCCCGCGCCCCGCACCGTCTCTATGGCGTGCTCTCGGCGCGCGAGCTCTGCTCGGCCGGAAGCTGGCGGAGGCTGGCGCTGGCCGAGATTGCCGCAGCCGAGGCGGCCGGGCAGCTTCCGATCGTGACCGGCGGCACCGGGCTCTATCTCCGGGCGCTGACCCAGGGCCTGGCGCCGATCCCTCCGATCCCGGCCGAGGTCAGAGACCGCGTGCGCCGGCGCTACGAGGCGATCGGCGCCGCCGCGTTCCAAGCTGAGCTCGCCGCCCGCGACCCGGTGATGGGCGGCCGGATTCGCCCGGGCGATCGCCAGCGGCAGATACGGGCGGCCGAGGTCCTGGAGGCGACCGGCCGCTCGCTCGCCGATTGGCAGAGCGAGGCAGGGCAGGCGCCTGGCGAGCACGCCTTCATGACGCTTCTCATCATGCCGCCCCGCGCCGCCTTGTACGCGGCCGCGAATGCCAGGCTCGCCCGCATGCTGGAAGAGGGCGCGCTCGAAGAGGTGCGCGACCTGATGGCATTGGGCTTGAGCCCGGCGATGCCGGCCTTGAAGGCCTTGGGCGTGGCGGATCTCGGCCGGCACCTTGCCGGCGAGGTCTCGCTGGATGCGGCGCTGGCCGCTTCCCAGGCAGCGACGCGCCGCTATGCCAAGCGGCAGGTCACCTGGTTCCGCCACCAGCCCCTCCCGGCCACGATCCTCTTGGAGCAATATTACGAAAGTCTGCCCCCGGAAATCTTTGCGAAAATTCGTCAGTTTCTGTTGACCCCAGGGGATTGAGCTACTAGGTTCGCCCTCCCTAGGGCCGCGCTTGCGCAGCCAAAAGTCCCGGACTCCGGCCGATTTTCGGCCCAGTCGACGGGGCAATTCCGCAGGAACTCCGTGCCATGGCCGATCGCCCCGCCCCAAAAGTGACCGCTTCCAACGAGCCGATGTCGGGTGCCGACATCGTTCTCAAGGCGCTGGTCGACCAGGGCGTCGAGGTCATGTTCGGCTATCCCGGCGGGGCGGTGCTGCCGATCTACGACGCGCTCTTTAAGACCAACTCGGTCCGCCATGTCCTGGTGCGCCACGAGCAGGGTGCCGTGCATTCGGCCGAGGGCTATGCGCGCTCGACCGGCCGGGTCGGCGTGGTGCTGGTGACTTCCGGGCCGGGTGCGACCAATGCGGTGACCGGGCTGACCGACGCGCTCATGGATTCGATCCCGGTCGTCTGCCTCACCGGCCAGGTGCCCACGCATCTCATCGGCAACGATGCCTTCCAGGAAGCCGACACCACCGGCATCACCCGGCCCTGCACCAAGCACAACTACCTCGTCAAAGACATCAACGACCTCGCCCGCACCATGCACGAGGCCTTCTATGTGGCGCGCTCCGGCCGCCCGGGCCCGGTGGTGGTGGACCTGCCGAAGGACATTCAACTGGCGAAGGGGCCCTATGTCGGCCCCGAGGCGATCGAGCACAGGAGCTATCGGCCCCGGCGCCAGCCCGAGGCCGACCGCGTGGCCGAGGCGGTGGCGTTGCTCAGCCGGGCCAAGCGGCCGATCATCTATGCCGGCGGCGGCGTCATCAATTCCGGCCCGCGGGCGAGCGAGCTGCTCAGCCAGTTCGCGCATCTCACTGGCTTTCCCACCACCTTGACCTTGATGGGGCTGGGCGGTCTGCCCGCGTCCGACCCGCTGTTTCTCGGCATGCTCGGCATGCACGGCACCTACGAGGCCAACCTCGCCATGCACCACTGCGACGTCATGCTGGCGGTCGGCGCCCGCTTCGACGATCGCGTCACCGGCAAGCTCAGCGCCTTTGCTCCCAATTCGAAGAAGATCCACATCGACATCGACCCTTCCTCGATCAACAAGAACGTCCGCGTCGACGTGGCGGTGGTGGGCGACGTGGCCGAGACCCTGGAGGCGATGATCCAGTGCTGGAAGCGGACCAAGGCCGCTTCCGACGGCGGCGCCATCGCCGACTGGTGGAAGTCCATCGACGGCTGGCGGGCGCGCAACTGCCTCAGCTACCGCGGCTCGAAGACGATCATCAAACCGCAATACGCCCTCCAGCGCCTCTATGCGGCGACCAAGGATCTCGACACCTACATCACCACCGAGGTGGGCCAGCATCAGATGTGGGCGGCGCAGTTCTACAAGTTCGAGAAGCCGAACCGGTGGATGACCTCGGGCGGGCTCGGCACCATGGGTTACGGCCTGCCGGCCGCCATCGGCGTGCAGATGGCCCATCCCGACGCGCTGGTGATCGACGTCGCCGGCGAGGCCTCGATCCTCATGAACATCCAGGAGATGTCGACGGCCGTGCAGTACCGGCTGCCGGTCAAGGTCTTCATCCTCAACAACCAATGGATGGGCATGGTCCGCCAGTGGCAGGAGCTGATCCATGGCGGCCGCTACAGCGAGAGCTACACCGAGGCGCTGCCGGACTTCGTCAAGCTGGCCGAGGCCTTCGGCGGTGTCGGCTTGCGCGCGACCAAGCCCAGCGAGGTCGACGACGTCATCGCCGAGATGCTGAAGGCGAAGCGGCCGTGCATCGTCGACGTCCAGGTCGACCAGCGCGAGAACTGCTTCCCGATGATCCCCTCGGGTGCCGCCCACAACGAGATGATCCTCGGGCCCGATGAGCAGACTGTGACACCCACCTCCGAGGAAGGGATGGTCCTGGTCTAGGCGGAAACGCCTGGCCGGAACCGTCCCTCGGTTCGCGACGATGACCCAAGTGAAGATCGACACGCACGTGCTTGCCGTGCTCGTGGACAACGAGCCGGGCGTGCTGGCGCGCGTCATCGGGCTGTTCTCCGGCCGCGGCTACAACATCGAGAGCCTTACGGTGGCCGAGGTCGAAGCCGCCAAGCGGCTGTCGCGCATCACCGTCGTCACCTCCGGCACGCCGATGATCATCGAGCAGATCAAGGCGCAGCTCGATCGGCTGGTGCCGGTGCATGCGGTGCGCGACCTGACCATCGAAGGCCCGCATGTGGCGCGCGAGATGGCGCTCATCAAAGTGGCGGGGACCGGCGAGAAGCGGGTGGAATCGCTCCGCATCGCCGACGTCTTCCGCGCCCGCGTGGTCGATTCCACCACCGAGAGCTTCGTCTTCGAGATGACGGGCTCGACCGAGAAGCTGAATGCCTTCATCAACCTCATGCAGCCATTGGGCCTGGTCGATGTGAGCCGCACCGGCATCGTCGCCATCAGCCGCGGCCCAAAGCCGATCTGAATCGATAGGAAGGAGACCACCATGCGCGTCTATTACGATCGCGATGCGGATGTAAACCTGATCAAGACCAAGAAGGTCGCGATCATCGGCTATGGCAGCCAGGGGCATGCGCACGCCCTCAATCTGCGCGACTCCGGCGTCAAGGAGGTGCAGATCGCGCTTAAGCCCGGCTCGGCCAGCGCCAAGAAGGCGGAGGCGGCGAGCTTCAAGGTGCTGACGCCTGCCGAAGCGGCGAAATGGGCCGACGTCATGATGGTGGTGACGCCGGACGAGCACCAGGCGCAGCTCTGGCGCGACGACCTGAAGCCAAACATGCGCAAGGGTGCGGCGATTGCCTTCGCCCATGGCTTCAACATCCATTTCAACCTGGTCGAGCCCCGGCCCGATCTCGACGTCTTCATGGTGGCGCCGAAAGGCCCGGGCCACACCGTGCGCGCGGAATATGCGCGCGGCGGCGGCGTTCCCTGCCTGCTCGCGGTCGCCCAGGATGCCTCCGGCAATGCCCAGGAGATCGGTCTCTCCTACGCGTCTGCCATCGGCGGCGGCCGCGCCGGGGTCATCGAGACCACCTTCAAGGAGGAATGCGAGACCGATCTATTCGGTGAACAGACCGTTCTGTGCGGCGGGTTGACGGCCCTGATCATGGCCGGCTACGAGACCCTGGTCGAGGCCGGATATGCGCCGGAAATGGCGTATTTCGAGTGTCTGCACGAGGTGAAGCTGATCGTCGACCTCATCTATGAGGGCGGCATCGCCAATATGCGCTATTCCGTCTCCAACACCGCCGAATACGGCGACTACAGCCGCGGCCCGCGCATCATCAACGACGCGGTCAAAGCCGAGATGAAGCGGGTGCTCGGCGAGATCCAATCCGGCAAGTTCGCCCGGGAATGGGTGCTCGAGAACAATGCCGGCCAACCCAGCTTCAAAGCGATGCGCCGGCGCTCCGCCGAGCATGACATCGAGAAGGTCGGCGAGAAGCTCCGCGCCATGATGCCCTGGCTGAAGCAGAACCGCCTGGTCGACCGCACGCGCAACTAGCCGCTGGGCGCCTATCGCCCTCGCCGCAGCGGCCGTCGCCGGTGGCGAGGATGCGGCTGTGGTGATTCGCCGGCCGCCGGGGTGTGGCGCGAGCGCCAAACGGAATTCGCGCACCACCCTTCGCGTCTGCATGAAAAAAACGCGCAAAGTAGCGGATACACCACACAAAAACGTTGCGAGCGCAGGCACGAAAAGCGTACACATGTGCTTGCCGCGCCGCGCGTCGGGCAGTGTCCTTCGGGGGGCATGGTCTCGCGCTTCGAGACCCGAGCCGCTGCGGTGGCTCCGGTCCGCCGGTCTCGGCGGCTTTGAAAGGGGATGGACGGTGCGAACCTATGGGTTCGAAGGGAGTAGCGTGGACGCGGTGCGGGCCGATCGCCGCGCCGTGTGTCGGTTTGCCCCTGCAACCCTGCGGTGCCGTCGTCTCTTCGGGCTCGGGCTGCTGCGACTTAGCCGCCCCTGAGCGCCACCGTTCGCCATGCGATGCGACAGGTGTTCAGGGGTGTGATGGCTAGCGTGAACAGCAACCCCAATCGGCCCAAGGACCTCCCGCAATGATCTCCGCGACGCCAGACAAAGACCGCGTCGTCATCTTCGACACGACCTTGCGCGACGGCGAGCAATCGCCCGGTGCCTCGATGAATCTCGATGAGAAGCTGCGCATCGCCCTCGTCTTGGAAGAGATGGGCGTCGATGTGATCGAGGCCGGTTTCCCGATCTCCTCCAACGGCGACTTCGAGGCGGTCAGGCGCATCGCAGAAACGATCAAGGCCTCGACCGTCGCCGGTCTCGCGCGCGCCGCGCGCGGCGACATCGACCGCGCCGCGGAGGCGCTCAAGCAGGCCCGGCGCAAGCGCATCCACACCTTCATCTCGACCAGCCCTCTGCACATGAAGTTCAAGCTGCAGATGGAGCCCCAGCAGGTGCACCAGGCGGTCATCGACAGCGTGAGCCACGCGCGCCGCTACACCGACGATGTGGAATGGAGCCCGGAAGACGGTTCGCGCACCGAGCATGACTTCCTCTGCCGCTGCGTCGAGAGCGCGATCAAGGCGGGTGCGCGCACCATCAACATCCCCGACACCGTCGGCTATGCCGTGCCCGAGGAGTTCGGCGGCCTCATCGCCATGCTGAAGAACCGCGTACCCAACATCGACAAGGCGATCATCTCGGTGCATTGCCACAACGATCTGGGGCTCGCGGTCGCAAATTCCCTGGCCGCCGTCAACGCCGGCGCGCGCCAGGTCGAATGCACGATCAACGGGCTGGGCGAGCGCGCAGGCAATGCGGCGCTGGAAGAGATCGTCATGGCGCTGCGCACCCGCGCCGACGCCATGCCCTATACGACCGGCGTCAAGACCGAGCTCATCACCAAGGCCTCGCGCCTGGTCTCCACCATCACCGGCTTCGTGGTGCAGCCGAACAAGGCGATCGTCGGCGCCAACGCCTTCGCGCACGAGAGCGGCATCCACCAGGACGGGATGCTGAAGAACGCCCAGACCTACGAGATCATGACGCCGGAGTCCATCGGCCTCAACCGCTCGAAACTGGTCTTGGGCAAGCTCTCGGGCCGCACCGCCTTCAGGTCCAAGCTGAAGGAGCTGGGCTTCGAGCTGGGCGACAATGCGCTGAAGGAAGCCTTCGCGCGCTTCAAGGACCTGGCCGACAAGAAGCGCCATGTGTTCGACGAGGACATCGTGGCCTTGGTCGACGACGAGGTGGTGCGGACGAACGATCGCATTCGCTTCGTCAGCCTGCAGGTCGTCTGCGGCTCCAAGGGACCGCAAACCGCCGAGCTCGAGCTCATGGTCGACGGCGCGCTCAAAGCGACCAAGGCCGCCGGCGACGGGCCGGTCGATGCCACCTTCAACGCCATCAAGCAGCTCTACCCGCATGAAGCGCGGCTGACCCTGTTCCAGGTGCATGCGGTGACCGAAGGCACCGATGCCCAGGCGCAGGTGACCGTGCGCATGGAGGAGAACGGCAAATCCGTGAACGGCCAGGGCGCCGACGTCGACACGCTCGTCGCCGCCGCCCGCGCCTACGTGCATGCGCTCAACAAGCTCCTGGTCAAGCGCCAGAAGCACAAGCCGGAGGCGCTCACCGCCTGAGCCGACGCGTCTCCAAGGCTAGGGGGCGGGGGCAGACAGCGGCCGAGGGTCGGACGAAACGAGGAAGGACTAACTAGAAGAACATGTTTTCCAGGCTCTTGGGAATGCTGTCCGCGGACATGGCAATCGATCTCGGCACCGCCAACACGCTGGTCTACGTCAAGGGAAGAGGGATCGTGCTGAACGAGCCCTCCGTCGTCGCCATCGCCACGGTGCGCGGCAAGAAGACCGTGCTCGCGGTCGGCGACGAGGCGAAGCTCATGCTCGGGCGAACGCCGGGCAACATCTCCGCCATCCGTCCCTTGCGCGACGGCGTCATCGCCGACTTCGAGGTGGCGGAGGAGATGATCAAGCACTTCATCCGCAAGGTGCACAATCGACGCTCCTTCGCTAATCCGCAGATCATCGTCTGCGTGCCCTCGGGCTCGACCGCGGTCGAGCGCCGCGCCATCCAGGAATCGGCCGAGAGCGCCGGCGCCAGGCGGGTGTACCTGATCGAGGAGCCGATGGCGGCCGCGATCGGCGCCGGGCTGCCGGTGACCGAGCCGACGGGATCGATGGTGGTCGATATCGGCGGCGGCACCACCGAGGTCGCGGTCCTGTCCTTGGGCGGCATCGTCTATTCGCGCTCGGTGCGCGTCGGCGGCGACAAGATGGACGAGGCGATCATCGCCTATATCCGCCGCAACCATAATCTGCTCGTCGGCGAAGGCTCGGCCGAGCGCATCAAGAAGGAAATCGGCTCGGCGCTCGGCACCGGGCGCTGTCTCGAGGAGATGAAGACGCTGCGCAGCGTCCTCATCGGTTCGTACTAACCAAGGAGGGGCGGGGGTGATCCAGGAACAGGCACCGTCTCCTTCCCCTCGCTGACGGGGGAGCGAAGGTGCAGCCGCCGGTCCGACGTTCGTTCACCCGCATCGCCGAGCCGCTGCGCGGCTTGGCGCAGCGCTTTGCCTTCCTGCTTCTGGTGCTGGGCACCTTCGGCCTGATGGTCGTCGGCAAGGCCGACATCATCCTCATCGATCGGTTGCGCGCGGCCGTCGCCGACGGCGTGGCGCCGATCCTGGCATTCCTCTCCGAGCCGGCGGCCAGGGTGGCCGACGTGCTGCAGACCATGCGCGAGCTGGGTGAGCTGCGCCAGCAGAACCATGAGCTCAAGGTCGAGAACGAGCGGCTGAACCAGTGGCAGTTCGTGGCCAGGCGCATGGAAGCCGAGAACAACGCCTTGCGGCAGCTCTCGCGCCTGGTCATCGATCCGCCGGCGCATTTCATCACCGGCCGCGTGGTGGCCGATGGCGGCGGCGTGTTCGTGCGTTCGCTCCTGGTCGATGCCGGACGGCGCGCCGGCGCCGAGCGCGGCCAGGCGGTCTTGACCGCCGAAGGGCTGGTCGGCCGGGTCTCCGAGGTGGGCGAGCGCGCGGCCAGGGTGATCCTGCTGACCGATCTCAACAGCCGCATCCCGGTCTTGATCGAGGCCAGCCGCGACCGGGCGATGCTCACCGGCGACAACGGCGAACATCCGAGGCTCATGTACCTGCCGGCCACGGCGCGGGCGGTTCCGGGCGACCGCATCGTCACCTCGGGCGACGGGGGCGCCTTCCCGCCGGGGATTCCCGTGGGCGTGGTGATCGACTCCCCGGACAGCGGCATCCGGGTGCAGCCCTATGTGGACTTCACCCGGCTCGAATATGTGCGGCTGGTCGATTTCAAGCTGGACGCGCCGAGCGTGACCACCGAGGTGCCGCGCGGCCGGCCGAAGCGATGACGCCGGCGATCGCCCATTGGCTCGACGTCTGGGGCAGGCGATCGACACCGGTCCTTACCATCCTCATGCTCGTGCTCATCGGCGTCGTTCCCTTCTCCGTCCCCGGCCTGCCTCTGGTGGCACCGGCCGGGCCGATGATCGCGGTCTTCTATTGGGCGGTCTATCGCCCCGACCTCTTGCCGGCGGTCGCCGTCTTCGCCCTCGGCCTGGCTGAGGACGTGCTCGCGGGCACGCCGATCGGCGTCAGCTCGCTTGTCTATCTCTTCGTCTACGGCACATCCTTGAGCCAGAGGCGGGCGCTCCTCGGCAAGCCCTTCGTGCTGGCTTGGATGGTGCTTCTGGTGATCGGGCTGGGTGCCGCCGCGATCGCCTGGCTGCTCAACTCGATCCTCTTGAGCGCGCTGGTGCCGCCGCGCGCCCTCATCTTCCAGACCTTGGCGACGATCGTGCTGTTTCCATGCCTTGCCTGGGCGCTGGTGCGCGTCCACCGCTACCTGGTGCATTAGTCCGATGAAGTGGAACGACAAGGAGCAGGATCGCTCGCGGCTGTTCACCCGCCGCGCCAGCCTGATTGCCGGCGGCAAGCTGGCACTGCTGGCCACGCTGGTCGGGCGCATGTACTACCTGCAGATCTTGCAGAGCGACCGCTACCAGAAGCTGGCCGAGGACAACCGCATCAATCTCAGGCTGCTGGCGCCGCCACGCGGCCTCATCCTCGATCGCCATGGCACGCCGATCGCATCCAATCAGCAGAACTACCGCGTGGTGCTGGTGGCCGAAGAGACCGCCGACATCAATCTCAGCTTGGATGCGCTCTCGGAGCTGATTCCGCTCGCCGAGCGGGACCGCAGGCGCATCTTGCGCGAGGCCAAGCGCAAGCGGTCGTTCGTGCCGGTGCTGGTGCGCGACAATCTCTCCTGGGAGGAAGTGAGCCGGATCGAGGTGAACGCGCTCAAGCTGCCTGGGCTCTCGATCGAAGCGGGTCTCACGCGCAGCTACCCTTATGGCGAGACGACGACCCATGTCGTTGGCTATGTCGCCCCGGTCTCCGAGCAGGAGCTGACCGGCGACCCGCTTCTGGAGCTGCCGGAGCTCCGCATCGGCAAGAGTGGCGTTGAACGCTTCCACGATCTCGATCTTCGCGGCAACGCCGGCACCAGCCAGGTCGAGGTCAATGCGCTCGGCCGGGTGATCAGAGAGCTGAGCCGGGACGAAGGCAAGCCCGGACGCACCATCGGCCTCACCCTCGATATCGGCCTGCAGAACCTGGTCATGGCCCGGCTCGCCAAACAGGAGAGCGCATCGGCGGTGGTGATGAGCGTCGCCGACGGCGAAGTGTTGGCACTGGCCTCGCATCCCAGCTACGATCCCGCTGCCTTCGCCCGCGGCTTGACTGGCCAGGAATGGCAAGACCTGCTCAACCATCCCCGCCAGGCGCTCAACAACAAGGCGATCGCCGGACAGTATCCCCCGGGCTCCACCTTCAAGACGATGACCGCGCTGGCGGCGCTCGAGAGCGGCCTGCTCACGCCCTCGCACCGGGTCTCTTGTCCCGGGCATTTCGAGCTCGGCACGACGCGTTTCCATTGCTGGAAGCACGAAGGTCACGGCAGCCTCGACATGCTGCAAGGCATCTGCCAATCCTGCGACGTGTACTTTTACGATGTGGCGCGGCGGGTCGGCATGGAGCGCATCTCGGCCATGTCCCGCCGGTTCGGGCTCGGGAGCGATCTCGGCTTCGATCTTCCCGGCGTGCGCACGGGGCTTATACCCAGCAATGAATGGAAGCGGGCGTCGACCGGCGAGGCCTGGCAGCCCGGCGACACGGTCAACCTCGGCATTGGCCAGGGCTACATCACGGTGACGCCGTTGCAGCTGGCGACGATGGCGGCCCGGATTGCCAGCGGCCGTGCGGTGGTACCGCGCCTCACCCGCGAGCTCATCGGCAGCGATCGGGTGGCCGAAAAGGTCATCGAGGAAGCGCCCGATCTCGGCATCTCCCCGGCCAGCCTCGCCGTGATCCGCGCCGGCATGGACGCCGTCTCCAACGACATCGTGCATGGCACGGCGCGCAACAAGGATCAGCGTATCGCCGAACCTTCGATGCACATGGCCGGCAAGACCGGCAGCGCCCAGGTGAAGCGCATCACCCAGTATGAGCGCGACCACAAGCTCTTCGACCAGAAGAAATGGCCCTGGAAGGACCGCCACCACGCGCTCTTCATCGCCTTTGCGCCGGTGCAGGCGCCGGCCTATTGCTGCTCCGTGGTAGTCGAGCACGGCATGGGCGGCGCCAGCGCAGCAGCGCCGATCGCCCGCGATATTCTGCTGGAAGCGCAGACCCGCGACATCTTGCGTCGTGGACCCGTCGATAGGCTCGCCGGAGCGTCGACCACGAAAGGATGACGCAGCGTGGGGCGCCCGCCCTCGACAAGGCGGTGAGGCTTTGCTATACCCCCGCCCTCCCGAGCGGACGGGCTGTTAGCTCAGTTGGTAGAGCAGCTGACTCTTAATCAGCGGGTCGCAGGTTCGAGTCCTGCACAGCCCACCACTTTTCAGACTTTAGCGGGAACGGGTTAGCTTCACTTTTCAGACTTTCGTTGCCGCCCTGTCTCCCGGCGCCAGGCGTCCAGCCTGGTGATGGCGGCCCGCGCCAGGGTGGAATCCCAGGGAAGATAGACCTCGAGGATCCGGGTCACGGTCGCGGATTTGTGCCCCGAGACGTTGGCGATCTGGAGCGCGGTGCAGCCGTCGCGGCCGGGATTGATGGCGGCCGACCGGATCTCAGCCAGACACGATTGGCGCGGGCGGCGGCTCGACGGACGGACGTGGATGCAGGCTGGCCAGTCGCATGATCGTGTCCAGCCCCGGCATCATATCCGAAAGAATGAAATTCGCCCGCTTCTCCAGGCTGGTGCGCCTGCCGACGAACTGCTCCTGCCAGGTCAGGGTCTTCACGTCGAGGCCGCAGAGGATGCCGCCGATGATGTCATGCTGCCGCGTCACCGCATCGCGAAGATCGCCGAAGGCGTTCATGTTGATGTCATCCCAAAACACCTTCGCGGTCGCATCGAAGCTGTCGAGCAAGCCGCTTGTGGCTTTGCCGATACGGTCCAGCGCGTCGAGCATTTCCTCGCATTTCTGCTGGAAGCCGGTGTCGACGCGAAACCGCGATCCTTCCGCGGTCTCCCGCGTCCATGCGACGAAATCCGTCAGCTTCGGCTTGATATGCTCGAAGATGCTCCGGTAGTAGGCCATCGAGAGAAAGACGTCGCCGTATTCCTCGAGGAACGTCGGGATCTCCGCCAAGCCAATGCGCATCCGTTGTGCCAGGATCTGCAAATTGTGCAACGCCTCGGTCCGGTCGGGGTGCGAAAACAAGCCCACGAGCTGGTCGAAATCCGTAATCTTGTGGTCGCCGCCGCCATACACCTTCTGAATCAGCGGCAAGGTGAATACGCGCATGAACTCCACGAGCTTCTGCTTCTTGGCGTTCGACAGCTGGAGATGTTCGGTCGACGTCACCGCGATGCCAAGCCGGCGCAGCTGAATGCGCATGGTGTAGACATCGAAGCTGGCCATCACGGCGAGCCGCCTGAGGACGCTCAGATCGTCGAGCAGCTGTGCGCTGCTGTCGAAGTACGTAGGAAGGTCCTCGACCGTGATCTGCCCGCTGACCTTGTTGTCGACGCTGAACACCTCGATCACGGTCTCGAGACGAACATTCTTGGTCAATCGCCACTTCCGCAAGCCGATGGTTTTCAGGGGCAAGGAGGCCAGCGGCAGGAAATGCAGGGAATCCTTCTCATAATCCGCAATGCTTGCATGCGGACTCGACGCGGGCTCCTCAGTTGGGCGATCGCCTGATGATGCGTTCGGCACGTATTCGCCGCCTTTCAACCGGTCAGGATGCGGCGCTGGCCGAGCCCGATACCGTCGCAATACATCCAAATAAGAACGCCAAAATTCACAAAAACAGCCAAAGCCGAGAGATAGTAGTCTCTACGGGAAGACAATTCATCGAGAACGCCTTGGGTAAATTCCATCTTCTCTTCGCCGCTGGCTTGAACCAGTCGTCAAAGGCGCCTTGCTGTTATCACGGTCACTTTATGCAACAAAATATTGATATTTCCGAAGGAAATCCTCGCAGAGCAGACCATTGGAGACTACTCTGTTTCTTTTAAATATTTTGCACGCTTGTCTTTGCTGCTGACCAAAGGACGAAGGGTCATGAAAATCGTCCCGTGCCAACCTGCGAAGAAATTCCTTGACCGTCATCAACACCTCTTCCGCACTATTCTCGATTGCAATAATATTGTGGTCGTCCAATACTCTCTGATCGCTGATGTAACGGAATGGCGCGTGCAATAGATAAGACATTGGCACAATTCTATTGCTGATCCTATTCAGGAATAGTTTTGTCGAATAGACGCATCGTCCCGGCATCACCCCGTAGGACAGCTGCGCAAGGTTGATGGTGCAACAGGGCTTGTCGAAGGCGATGGCGAGGGAGAATGGGCCTGACTCGCTGCCAAAGTAAAAGCTACAAATTCGAAGAATCTCCACGTCCAATTCGGGTGATCTCTTTCCGCTATTGGCGTAGTCAAAAAAACCGTCCATCGCCTCGTACACAAACGTATTTTGAGCTCCGATCCTAATAATCTTGTAGCCCTGCCGTGTCAGATACAGCAGCGATGATTGAATTTTTCTCGGATCGGAGTTGCGAAATCTTTGAGTTTCCCGGTTGACCGTGTCTCGATTAAAGACATCCTCGCGGATGTGAAGGCAGACGATTTTGTCGTCGCGCGTCCATCCTCTCTCGGCCAGGAGCTTAGAAAATTCGTCTTCACCACGGATATTTGCATTCTTGTTTAGTAGACCACGAAGACCCTTCCTTTCCCACTCTCTCTGAATGATGCAATACACAACTGTCTTGAGATAATACCTCTTGCCGTAGGGAAGATAAGTCGTGTTGAGCCGCACGAAGTTCTCCTCGCCGGCAGCGGCAATTCCCGCCGCGGTTATCGGCTTCACCGATGCAGACCAAAGGTCGAAAGCCGCTGGATTCGAGATCGGCGCCGCGTCGGCGAGGACGTGGATGTCCCCTTTCGGCAGACGACCCAAGCGGAACATTTTATGAAGATAGTCGAACAGCGCGGCCATTTCTCCGATGTAGCGGGTTGAGTCATCGGTAATTAGATATTTGATCGTGCCGTTTTTTGATCTTGCCGTTTCGAGGGTCCTGTTAGACGTCGTGCCCAAAATATGAAAAATGTCCGCTAGGCGGCGTGCATCGATGCGGTCCCGAAACCAGGAGGTAAGGCAATGGGCGCTGTAATCGCGCAGCCCATAGGTGGAAACGGACCGCATCGTCCAAGCGAAAAATACCGCTAACTCCAGCTTGCTCAAGCTATGCTTGGATATTTTTACTATATGATATTGTATTACTGAATAAAATGACGATTCTGAGGCCGGGTCCAGGGCAAACAATTTCTTCGCCACCAAGAATAGAGTCTCGGTATGGTTCTGTTGAGAAAGGGCGTGAAACAGCGAAAACAACGCCAGATAATTATCTGGAGAGATCGCGAGGGCGCGCTCGGCCATCGTCCGGCAGTCAGAGAAACGTCCCGCATTCAAGGTGCTCAAGCAGTAGGCGACGATGGCATCGAGATGGCTGGGCTCCAATGACAACCGCTGCCGAAGCGCATCGCGGGTTGTCACCGAGCAATCGTCCCCTGAGGCAGCAATCCCATTCTCGGTCGCGTGGCTCCGCCGAAGTCGCCTCGGCGACGACAACACACTCCATTTGTTATAGATTATAGCAGATTAGGACAACGTTTGGCATATTGGCGCACGCGTCTCGGTAGTTCGTTTCAGGCGGCGAAGGATCTAAGCGTTGGCCCCGGCCCATCATCCGATCTTCGAACGATTCGTGCGGACGCCGCAAAAGACCGATGGGACGTTCGTCGATAACTTCGTCGGCGCGAAGACCAGAAACGAGTATGAGGCGGCTATGCCGCCGATTCCAAAACTGCAGACATTGAATTTCAGTGTCAGCGGTCGAGCGCTCAAGACCGACCCGGATCCGTCGTTGCCGCAGATGCTGAGCGAAGATTATTTCGAATGGATCGACACCTTGGAGGCGATCGATCAGGCCGAGGGCGATTTCGTCATGATGGAGCTCGGCGCCGGCTATGGCCGATGGTTGGTCAATGCGGCCGCGGCGATCCGACGTCATAAGACCAAGTCGGGCCTTGCGGCGCATTTCACTGCGGTCGAGGCGAGCCCGACCCGCTTCCGTTGGCTGGAGCAGAACTTCAAGGACAATGGCCTCGACACCGCCACCCATAGATTACTCTGGGGCGCGGTTTCCGACGGCGCCGAACCAGTGATGTTCCCCATCTACAACGCCAATTGGCCTGGCAATCAGGATCACGACTATGGTGCACGCCTGAAGAAGCCGGACGGCTCCGGCTTCCAGCGTGTCAATCTCAAGACCGACCTGAACCAGCTCTTCCCCGACCTCGAATACTATGAGAGTCCTGCGGCAGAGGGGCAGGTGTTCATTCGAGTCCCGACCACGCCGCTGTCTCACCTTCTCGGCGACCGCTCGCGCGTGGATTTGCTCGACATGGATGTCCAAGGCGCGGAGTTGGCGATCATCGCCGACAGCATGGACATGCTCAATCGCAAAGTGAAGCGCGTCCATGTCGGCACCCATGGCGAGGACATCGAGCGCGCAATCAAAGCGACCTTCGTCCAGAACCGATGGGTGAACGTCTGGGATATGCCATGGCACAAGATGCACGGCACGAGCTATGGTGATATGTACTTCTGCGATGGCATTCAGGGGTGGAAGAACCCGGCTTTCTTGTGAGCCTCGAACGCCGAGGCGATGCGAATTACTCACCGGTCAGCAATATAGGCGAAATACGGAGCCTTGAAGAACGATCGGACGAGGGCTCGGTTGTTCTGGATACCGATGAGGTCGGCCTCGAAACGTTCTTGGAGCAATTCGCTTGAGGCAACCTGCTTGAGCATTGCGACAAATAAATCCGCACTCATCCCGCCCTTATAGGTCGCAAACCAGATGGCCCCTTTGCCACTGACGGTGGAAGCTGCCGAGATCGACTGTCGTTTTCCGGGCGCTTGACGCTGCTCGGCGCAATGCTCGACCTCGCCATGGGTTGGGGCGCGGCCAGGCCGTAATGAGGCGTGCGCGTCGATGCCCTTAGGTCGGCAGCGCGGCCGATCAGGCACTTCTTAAGCGGCTCACGTCTGGTGCGCTGACGCCAGCAAGTGGCAGACTCGGGGTGGGCTTGCCCTCCGCGGCCAGGTGGCGGCGCCAGATTTCCTCGATCAGGCGGAGGTCCTCGAGCGCGTCGCGACCGTTGCCAAGCGGCAGGCTCCCGGTTCGAACGTCCTTTACGAAGGCTTCCGTCTGCCGACGAAAGGCCCAGCTCCAGTCGATGGCTGGCATGATCGTTTCCCGTGCGCCGCCGGCGCGCTCCAACGTCACCTGCGCGGAAGCGTTGCGCAGCAGCGGGGCCGCGAACTCGATGAGCAGCCGCCCCTTCTCGAAGAAGATCTCGAGTCCTTCATGCCAGCCGGGAACGCTCGTTTCACCGAGCTCCATGACGCCAAGGCATGTGCCGAAATCAAAGGTCACGATATGGCCGGTAGGTTGGCCCAATCGGACGTCGAGCAATTCAGGCGTGCGTCCCATGACGTAGCGAAAGGTGTTCACGTCATGGACGAACACATTGAGGAACTGCGCATAGGGCCGAACCCACGCCTCAGGCATCCAGTCCGGCGCGATTGGCCAGATCTTGAGCCCCTCGGGCCGTTGCTCGGCGGTCATGACGTAGTCGTCGACATTGGCCGCGAAATCGCCCGTGAAGCAGTAGCAGCGGGCGAAGACGAGCTTGCCGAGCGAGCCATCTGCGAGAAGCGCGTCGAAGAGACGTTTGCCGGTCTGCAGGCCAGCATCGTGACGCTTCATGAAGCCGACGGCATAGCGGAGGTTGCGCGCCTCGGCCGCCTCGACCAGCCGCGTTGCCTGGGCCAGCGTGTGGGCCATCGGTTTCTCGGAGAACACCTGCTTGCTGGCTTCGAGCGCGTCCAGGACCACCGGGCCGGTCGCGGGTCGATTCGTAACGACAACGACCGCTTCGACCGCCGGATCCTGCAAGAGCTCGAGATGCGACCGGTAGAGCCGCGGGATGCCGAAGCGCTCGCCGACGCGTCTGCACAGCTCGGCTCTGAGGTCGGCCAAGGCGACGATCTGACAATCGTTGAACTGCCGGTAATTGGCGATATGCGCCACTTGTCCGACGATTCCGGCGCCAACGACGCCGATTCCAAGCATTGGCCCCCCAGCAGCAGTCATTCGGTTCCCAATCGCCGCTCCGCCGAAGGGGCTCGGTCGGCGGCGCCTCACGCATCCAATTTGATTATCCGGGATTCCCCAGATGAACCCGTGTTTCTGGCAAAACATAGGCCGTCCGGGTCGCTCCTGGCAATCTCGGTCGCCTTCAATGAACGGGACGCCGATGCCCTAGACATAGCATGCCCTCAGGGAGCGTCCGTCGACAGGACCCGGTCAGGGGTCGGCCTCGATCGGCCGGAAGGTCGATCCGGTCGAGCCCGCCGCGGTCGGTGATTTTTTGCCGATGGTCGCGCTCTAGCTCGGCTGCGGGAAATATCTCCGGCCTTTGACCCGATAGACGACGAACCCGACGGGGTTGACGGAAGCGAGCTTCCGAGCATCGGCCCGGGCCTCCTCGAGGCTGCCATAGATCTTTCCCGGCTCGACCCGGCGCGCTCGCAAGATGGCCCGGCGTAGCCCTGAGGGCCAGGGTTCCGCGAGGTCTTGCCGATAATGAACTGTTTCATCCGTCTGCCCTGGCGTTGCCGCAAATCTGCCTGCTTCGCCCGGCATTCTGAAGGGGTGTGATGCCGGTCACAGCATTGGGACGGCGCGTCGGGTCAGGCTCATCGGGCCGGGTGATGGCAGGAGGGGAACATGGTTCGGCTCGGGCGTCGGTTGATGGTGTGGATCCGGTTGGGTTTCCTGCGCTCCTACCAGCCTGAACGCCACTACATGCGTGGATCCTCGACCAGACACGGCTCCTGATCCTCCGCTTCCGCCAAGGCGGAGCACTGTCGATCCGCCGAAGTCTGCGACATCAAGATGGCGCCGGTCAGCGGGCTGGAATTGGTCGAGTTTATCCGCACCGACCCGCAGCTGGGCATGCAAAACACCCCGGTGATCATCCTCACTGCCAATCCGGTCAAGGACAACGTCCTGAAGGCGCGCTCCTTCGGCGTCGAAGCCTTTCTCGCCAAGCCCGTTTCTCGGGCGAGCCCCTTTGGCGAAGACCGGCTAGAATGCCCGCCGCTCGTTTCGTCTCGATCTTGAAAGAGAGGAGTGCGACCGGCCATGGCGTCCATGACGGATCAGGTGAATTCCCTCGGCGCCCGCTACGCACGCCATGTGCTGCAGGCCTATGGCGATCTCGATGGGTTGAAGCGTCAGCCGCCGGTCATGGTGACCAAAGCCAAAGGCGTCTACGTCTATGACGACGAAGGCAAGGAATACATCGAGGGTGCGGCCGGCATGTGGTGCGCGGCCTTGGGCTTCTCCGATCAGGAGCTGATCGAAGCGGCCTGCGCGCAGCTGAGGGAGTTGCCCTGGTATCACAACCTGTTCGACAAGGGGCTGCCGATCCTGGGCGAGCTCGCCGAGAAGCTGAAGGCCATCGCGCCGGCGCCGATGGCGCGGGTCTTCTTTGGCAATTCCGGCAGCGAGGCCAACGACGCCATGGCCAAGCTCGTGTGGTACTACAACAACGCCGTCGACCGGCCGAAGAAGAAGAAGATCATCGCTCGCCATCATGCTTTCCACGGCATCACCGGCGTTGCCGCCTCGATGACCGGCATTCCGGTCATGCACCAAGGTTTCGATCTGCCGCTGCCTGGCTTCCTCCACACCGACACGCCGCACTACTACCGCGACGGCAGGCCCGGAGAGAGCGAGGAGCAGTATGCCAGCCGCTTGGCCGCCAATCTCGAGGCGATGATCCAGCGCGAGGGGCCCGAGACGATCGCGGCCTTCATCGCCGAGCCGGTCTTGGGCGGCGGCGGCTGCATCGTACCGCCGCGGACCTATTTCGAGAAGATCCAGGCCGTGCTCAAACGCTACGACGTGCTGATGCTGGCCGACGAGGTCATCACCGGCTTCGGGCGCACCGGCAACATGTTCGGCTCAGAGACCTTCGCCATCCGCCCGGACATGATGACGGTCGCCAAAGGCCTGACCTCCTCCTATCTGCCGCTCTCGGCGCTCCTGGTCTCCGAGCCGATCTACGCGGCCATGGAGGCGCAGAGCCGCAAATTCGGCCTTTTTGCCCATGCTCACACCACCACCGGACACCCGGCTGCGGTTGCGGTCGCGCTCAAGGTGCTGGAGGTGTTCGAGACGCGCGACCTCCTCGGCCATGTGCGGCGGATCGCGCCGGATTTCCAAGGGCAGATCGCGAGCTTCGCCGACCATCCGCTGGTCGGCCACACCCGCGGCGTCGGCCTCATGGGCGCGGTCGAGCTGGTCGCCGACAAGAAGACCAAGCGGTCGTTCGAGCCGGCGCTCAAGATCAAGAACCGGGTCAGGGTGCGCGCGCAGGAGCTGGGCGCCATCGTTCGGACCAGCACGGCCGGCGACTCGATCGCCTTCTCGCCGCCGCTGATCATACAGCCTAGCGAATTCGGCGAGCTGTTCCGGCGCTTCCGGCAAGCGCTCGACGACATCCACGGCGAGATGCTGAAGGAGGGGATCGCCGCCTGACTCCGATCTCGCCGGCCACCATGGACTTCGACACCATCATCGTCGGGGCGGGCTCGGCCGGCTGCGTGCTGGCGGCGCGTCTCAGCGAAGATCCCTCGCATCGGGTCCTGCTCCTGGAGGCGGGCCCCGAGGATCGCAATCCCTGGATCCATATTCCGCTCGGCTACGCCAAGACCATTCGCGACCCCAGCGTCAACTGGATGTACACGAGCGCGCCAGAGCCGGGCACAGACAATCGGGCGCTGGCTTTACCCCGGGGACGCGTGCTCGGCGGCTCCAGCTCCATCAATGGACACGGCTTCACCCGCGGCCAGGCCTCCGACTACGACAGCTGGGCGCAGATGGGCAATCGCGGCTGGTCCTTTGACGAGGTGCTGCCGTATTTCCGCAAGCTCGAATGCTTCGAGGGCGGAGCCGATGCCTATCGCGGCGGCGACGGGCCGTTCCGGGTGAGCCGGGTCAAGGATCGGCCGGTCGTTTGCGAGGCGTTGCTCGCCGCCGCCGAGCGCCACGGCGTCCGACGCAATTCGGACCAGAACGGGGCCGACCAGGAGGGCATCGACTACTTCCAGCGCTCGATCAGCCGGGGCCGGCGCGTCAGCACCGCCAGGGCTTACTTGAAGCCGGCGCGGGGCCGCTCAAATCTCAGGGTCGAGACCGGTGCCCTCACCGAACGCGTTCTCTTCGAGGCTAGACGGGCGGTCGGCGTCGCCTATCGCCAGGGCAGCGAGCGGCGTCAGGCGCGAGTCTCGCGGCAGGTCATTCTCGCCGCCGGCGCGGTCGGTTCGCCCCAGCTCCTGGAGCTTTCGGGCATCGGTCAAGCCGATCGGCTGCGAAGCCTCGGCCTCGCCGTCGTCCATGATCTACCCGGCGTCGGCGAGAACCTGCAGGACCACTATCTGGCGCGTCTCACCTGGCGCTTGACCAGGCGTGTCAGCTTCAACGAGCGTACCCGCGGTCTCAGGCTGTTCGGCGAGGCGCTGAAGTATCTGGTCTTCCGGCGCGGCGTGCTCGATGTCTGCGCCGCCCAGCTCTGCGCCTTCATCCGGTCCCGCTCCGAGCTGGACGCTCCCGATCTCGAGCTGACAATGACTCCCTGGAGCTTCGACGGCGGACGCATCGGCAGGCTCGAGCGCGAGCCCGGCATGTCGATGGCGGCCTTCCAGCTTCGCCCGGAGAGCCGGGGCTCTATCCACATCACCGCCGCCGATCCGGCGGTGCCGCCCGCGATCCTGCCGAACTATCTTGCCGCCGAGACCGATCGCCGCGTGCTGGTCGCAGCGGTGCGCATCGGCCGACGCATCGCCCAAGCATCCGAGCTCGACGGATTTCGCGGCCCCGAGACCAACCCCGGACCCGGCGTCGACAGCGATGCGGAGATCGTCGACTATGCGCGACGGACCGGGCTCAGCGTCGGTCACCTCGCTTGCACCTGCAGGATGGGGCTGGATCCGATGGCCGTGGTCGACCCCGAGCTCAGGCTGCACGGCATCGCCGGCTTGCGCGTGGTCGATGCCTCGGTGATGCCCAGCATGATGTCGGGGCATACCAATGCGCCCACCATCATGATCGCCGAGAAGGCCGCAGACCTGATCAAGGCATCGATGCGCGCCTGAGCGCCGGCGAGGCGCCGATCCCGGGGAGAAATAGGGGCTAGCTGCCGGGCTTGATCGCGAAGAACCGGTAGTGCTTGAGCTCGCCCTTGCGCAGGAGCGCCATGCGTCTTGCCCAGATCTCCGCCTCGCGAATGAGGATGGGCATTGTCTCCTGGCTGATGACGATGCCCTCGGTGGCGATCTGCAGCTGGTCCCAGCCTTCTCGAATGAGCGTGCGATGCCGCTCGCTCATGTCTTCGGCGATGCGCAGGTCGAGGCCGAGCGCCTGGAGCGCGATGGCGTATCCTTCGACCGACCAGGGTGTGGCGCCGGCCAGCTCCCGATCCTGCCATTCCACGATGCGCGGCGATGGATCCTCGTTCGTCGGCAACACGTAGTCGGTGAAGCAGAGCTGGCCGCCAGGCCGCAGCGCGCCCGCGATCACCTCCAGCAGATTCGCCTTGTCCGGAACCGTGAACAGCGCCTCCTTGGAGTAGATGGCATTGAAGCTCTTCGGTTTCAGCGTCAGCCGGTCGCCCGCGTGAAACTGCACCGCTGCCTTCTTCTCCATGCCGGCCTTGGTGGAACGCTCGACGCCGGCGACCGCCAGCTCCTTCCACCACTCGATGCCGGTAACCCAGGTATTGAAGGTTTTGGCGATGGTTCGTGCCCCTCCGCCGAGACCGCAGCCGAGGTCGAGAAGCGTCATGGTCTCGTTGAGCGCCATCGGCTTTACCAGCTCGAGGATGTGATCGCCGCCACCAGGCGTGTGGAAGCCGTCGCCCCACAGCCGCTCGACCACGTGGATGCGGCTGGCCGTCCACACCCTGACTTTCGCCGCCGCAGATTCCGTTGCATCATTGGCCAGCGCCGCCGGGGGAGCGGCGGGCGCCATGGTGATCGCGGGTGGCGGCGTGGGACGCGGGCAAAGATCGAGGGGGTCGTAGCCGTTCCACCAGGCCTTGAGCTTGGTGCGGAACGGGATCTTGCCCGGTGCCGGCGGTCCGATCCCGGCGCTGTGGTCAAAGGCGAGGGCGCTCATGATAGGCCTTCTCCATCAATTCCGAGCGATCGCCTCTTCGACATCGCTCGCACTGATCGTTACACCCGTCATCCTCGAGACGGCATCCGCGGTCGTTTGGATTGCGCTTTTGCGCGCGACGGGCCCGGCGAGGCCGCGTTGGTGCAGCCGCAGCACGATGGCGGAATAGGCCCTGAGGATGACCCGGTTCGTCGCGTTCAAGGCCCTCCTGCGGTGCCTAAGCGCGGTTACTTCGATGTCGCTGTCTTCAAGCATGTCGTGAATGCCATGATCGGATGCGGTGATCGGAATTGTTCAGGCGACCGTCAGCTCGACGCCCCGGGCCTCCCAGATCTTGAGCCAGCCGCCGAAGGCGTCGGAGGCCATCGGTCGCGCGAAGTGGTAGCCCTGGGCCAGCTTGCAGTCGAATGACCGCAGCATCTCCATCGTCTCGCGGTTCTCCACCCCCTCGGCGATCACGCCGAGGCCGAGATTGTTGGCAAGGCCGATGATCGACTTGACGATAACCTGCGCCGCCTTGTCGCGGAGAATCGAGCCGACGAATGAGCGGTCGACCTTGATCAGCGAGACGGGCATGCGGTGCAGCTCGCGCAAGCTGGAATAGCCCGTGCCAAAATCGTCGAGCGCCACGTGGAAGCCCTTGATTCTGAGCCGTGTCACCTGCGAGGTGGTGAATGCGGGATCGGCCATCGCCGCCGTCTCGGTCACCTCCACGGTCACGCGCGACGGCTTCATCCCATGGCGGAAGGCGATCTGCACGAGCTGGTCGGGAAAATGCTGATCGCCTAGGCAGGTGGGCGGTACGTTGATCGCGACCGAGGGCTCGCCGGGCAGAACCGAAATCGACCCGATCGCGAGCTGCGCGACCTGGAGCGTAAGCGGGAGAATCAGCGCGCTCTCTTCGACCAACGGAATGAACCTGTCGGGATGGATCAGCCCGCGAACCGGATGCCGCCAGCGGACCAGCGCCTCGGCTCCGACGACCCGACCGGTGGCAATCTCGACCACCGGCTGCATGTGGACGACGAGCTCGCCGCGCTCGAGCGCCTGCTTCAGCTCCGGCTCGGTTACGGCCGAATGGGTCAAAGCGTATTGGTCCAGGGCGCCTTGCAGCTCGGCGGGATCGAACGGCTTCCGCATCGGCGCCAGCATGGTGAGGCCGAGGGTACGTCCGAAGGCGACGGCGGACTGCAACACCCTCTCCTCGCAGCCGGTCAACAGCAGAATCGATGATTCGCAGGCAATTTCACGAAGGTGACGCAGAACGCTGACGCCGTCGGTCATCCCGAGATTGAGATCCAGCACGACGACATCGGGGGCCGCGCCCTCGGTCATGACATGAGAAAATTCATCGACGGTCTGTGTCGCGACGGTTTCGAAGCCGGAGAGCTCCGCGATCGCCGCAACGAGGTCGCAGATGAGCAACTCGTCATCGAGGACGACGAGCCGGCGCAACATGGATTGCCGGATATCGCCCGTGTCGTCCGCCTCGGCGAGAGATCCGGCGCCGAATGGAGTCGGTTGTCCCTGACACACAACCGCGTTCTGTGCCGTGGGGGAACCACCCTGCGCCGGCGTGAGATCGAATGCGAGGCTCATCTATGCTCTCCAAACCAAGGTTGATTTCAAGATCGTCGATCGCGTCGACACTCGCCATCAGTCGAAAGTATGAGCGAATTGTTACCGGACCTTCGTCGTCGAATTCCGGTGCGCGCATGGCGCATGCAAGCGCCGGGTTCACCGTGGTGGCAGTGCGGCCGCGGGCGCCGATGATGGGCGTGGGGACGTTTGTGGTCGCGCTAAGCGGCTTTGAGCTCGACCAGGAATGACTCGACCTGGCGACGCAAGACGGTGGATTGTTCGCCGACGCTCTCGGCGGCCTCCAAGACCTTCGCTGCCGATTCGCGCGTCGCCTCGGTCGCCTTGGCGACCTCGGCGATGTTGAGCGAAACGTCGCCGGTGCCGGTGGCAGCCTGCTGAACGTTGCTGGCGATCTCCTGGGTGGCGGCCCCCTGCTGCTCGACCGCCGAGGCGATCGCTTGCGAGATGCCGCTGACGTTATCGACGGTTTCGGCGACGCCGGTGACCGCGGCGCTCGCCTCGCCGGTCGCCGATTGGATCATGGCGACCTGCTGGGAAATCTCCTCGGTGGCTCTTGCCGTTTGCGTGGCCAACGCCTTGACCTCGCTCGCAACCACGGCGAAGCCCTTGCCGGCCTCGCCGGCGCGCGCAGCCTCGATCGTCGCGTTGAGCGCCAGCAGGTTCGTCTTGCTGGAAATATCGGCAATCAGCTTCACGACCTCGCCGATCCGCTGGGCGGCTTCGCTTAGGCTGCTAACGGTGCTGGTCGTGCGTTTGACCCGGTCGCTCGCTTCTCCAGCCTTGGCGGCGGTGTCCTGCACGCGGGCACTGATCTCGCGGATCGATGCGGAGAGTTCCTCGATCGCCGAGGCGACGGTCGCGACATTTCGCGTCGCTTCCTCGCCCGCGGCCGCCACCACCGTCGAACACTTCGCCGTCTCCTTGGCGGTCCCGGCCATAGTTGCGGCGGCTCCCTTCAGCGTATCGGAGGAGCCGGAGAGCCGATTGGTCACCCGGTCGACCTCTTCAATGAAGCCGTTCACTATGCGGTCGACGGCCTGACGCCGCTTCTCCTTGGCTTCCCGCTCGCTCGCGCGTTCGCTCTCGAGAGACGTCGCTTTGATCATGTTCTCCCGGAAGACCAAGACGGCACGCGCCATCTCGCCCACTTCGTCGCCGCGCTGGGTGAACTGGATCTCGTCCGCGGTATTACCGGCGGCCAGCGTGCGCATGCAGTGGTTCAGCCGGCGAATCGGCCGCGTCACCGCGCCGGCAGCGACCCAGATCGCAAGCGCAAGGCCGAGACCGATGCCCGTTGCCGACACCACGATCAGCAGCATAACGCGACCGTTATAGAAGCTTGCGAGTGCCTCGGGCACCACCAGCATCTGCCCGTCGAGGTGGTTGACCAGACTCTCCATCTCCTTGTTCAATGCCTGACGATTGGTCCGGTTCGCTTCGTTGTCGCCGATCTCACGGGTGACGGCCGGTCCCTGTACGCGCCCGATGGCCACCATCTCGCGGCGGAATTTGATGAACTCGCGACCCTTGAGCATCGCCGGCAGGGTGATCGAGCCCTCCACGGCAGGAGTGATCGCTTCGAGCTCGGCCAAGCGCTCTTCCATCGCCTTCAGATTGACGACCAGCGGCTTGGCGTATTTATCCTGCTCCGGCAAATCGCGGGACATGTACATCCCGCGGGAGTCCATCACCACGGCCAGAATGAGGCCGTTGATCTTGTCGGCCAACAGGGCGCGGCTCGACAAGTTGGCCAACTCTGCGACCTTATGATTATAGGTCTGCATCGCCTGCAGACCGACGCCGCAGACGGAGATCGCGATGAGTGCCAGAATGCCGACGGCGCTGCAGATCTTCGCGCTGATGCCGAGCTGACCGAGCATGCGCATGGCGGGCCTCTTCCGTATTGTGGAATTCGGAGAACCGAAGATGCCGAAGCATGCGGCCGGAGTGATCTATACGAACGTATGATATCGCCGCTTGGCACCGGGTCCTACAAAGCGCATGGGGCGCGCCAGACGATGGCGGGCCCATGGCGCTTTCATGGAAGGGCCTGTCCGCGTGAGACCTGCAGAGACAATCGCCATGCCGCCCTCCGTCGCCATGACTGAGCCCTATCGCGTCATGATCGTCGACGACTCCGCGGTCATTCGCGGCCTGATCGCCCGCATCCTGGAGGCCGATCCCGAGATCAAGGTGGTCGCCTCTGCGGCCGATGGTCTGATGGCGATCGGCACGCTTCGCCACCAACGGGATGGCGGTGCCTCGGCGGAAGTTCTGGTGCTCGACATCGAGATGCCGCGCATGGACGGATTGACGGCGATTCCGAAGCTTCTGGAGATCGATCCGGACCTGAAGATCGTCATGGCCTCGACGCTGACCCTGCAAAACGCCGAAGCCAGCTTGAAAGCATTGGCGGCAGGCGCCTCCGACTATGTGGCGAAACCGACCTCTGCCGGCGCCATCCGCGGCACCGACGAGTTCAAGCAGGGGCTGATCCTCAAGGTGAAGGCGTTGGCCGGCGCACGGCGCGACGGCGAGGGCCGGTCACGGCCGCGAGCCGAGCGTGATCCGTCCACGAGGCAGAAGCTGCCGCCGCGGCCGGGAGGCGGACCGGGCTCCAGTCCGACGACTCATCCGGCGAAGACACCGATCGCGCTCCGGCAAGCAAATACGATCTCCCCGGAAATCATTGCCATCGGCAGCTCGACCGGCGGTCCGCAAGCCTTGCAGACGCTGCTGGCGCGGCTGCCGCAGAATTTGCGGGTGCCGATCCTCATCACCCAGCACATGCCCCCGACCTTCACCACGATTTTGGCCCAGCATCTGGCCCGCTCGAGCGGAATTCCAGCGGCCGAGGCGGTGGACGGGGAGAGCATTCTCCCCGGGCGGATCTACGTCGCCCCGGGAGACTTCCACATGCTTGCCGAACGGCGGGCGGACGGCATCGTGCTGCGCCTGGTCAAGGATGCGCCGGAGAATTTCTGCCGTCCGGCGGTGGATCCGATGTTTCGGGCCGTGGCGAGGACGTGGGGCGCGCGGGCGCTGGCGATCGTGCTCACCGGGATGGGCCAGGACGGACTTGCCGGTGGCCGCGCGCTGATCGAGGCCGGCGCTACGCTCGCAGCCCAGGACGAGAAGACCAGCGTGGTCTGGGGCATGCCCGGGGCCGTGGCGACGGCGGGGCTCTGCACCGCCGTGTTGCCGATTCCAGAGCTTTCCGCATGGATGCGCCGCCGCGCCGGGCTCGAGGCTGCCTGAGCGGCTGCGAACGAAGCGCGGGCGATACGTCCGATGTCTCATCGATTCCAATCCGCCGTCGCGCTCCCTCATACCTTCGTTGGATACCGGGCTGAGCCGCATGCCCGTAAGCTTTTTGCGGTATCCAAGTGTCGGGCCGCGACCGGCCCCAGCAATTGAATGGAGCGAGGCTTCATGCAGACCGATGCGTTCCAATTCCTGGCCGGTTTGGTCAAGGATCGCTCCGGAATCGTCCTCACCCCGGACAAGGTCTATCTGCTGGAGAGCCGGCTGATGCCGATCGCCCGCAGACTCGGGCAGGCGAGCCTCGACGACCTCGTCGCCAGGGCCCGCTCTCGTGAGGTGCCGAGTGTTCTGGACGAGATCGTCGAAGCGATGACGACCAACGAATCCCTGTTCTTTCGCGACGTGAAGCCTTTCGACCAGTTTCGGCGCGTGGCCCTGCCGAAGCTCATCGAGGCCCGCGCCGGAGCCCGGCAGCTCAAGATCTGGAGTGCGGCCTGCTCGAGCGGCCAGGAGCCCTACAGCCTGGCCATGGTTCTGGCGGAGGAAGCGAACCGATTGCAGGGCTGGAGAGTCGACGTGCTCGGCACCGATCTCTCGAAAGCCATGGTCGAGCGTGCCCGCGGCGGCGTCTATTCGCAGTTCGAGGTGCAGCGCGGCATGCCGGCACCGATGCTGGCGAAGTATTTCGTCCAAGACGGCGAGAAGTGGTCGGTTGCCTCGACGCTGCGTCCAATGACCCGGTTTCACGAGTTCAATCTCCTGGACGATCCGGCGCCCCTCGGCCAATTCGATGTGGTGTTCTGCCGCAATGTGCTGATCTACTTCGATCAGCCGACCAAGGCGAAGATCCTGGAGCAGATCGCGCGCCGGCTGCCGATGGACGGCTTGCTGTATCTCGGCGGGTCAGAGACGGTCTTCGGCATCACCGATCAATTCGCGCCGGTTCCCGGCGAGCGCGGCGTTTACTGCCTCACCCGTCAAGCCCTCTCCGTCGCCACGCCGATCCGCGCCGCGGCGTAAGGCCGGAAGCGGCGACTGCCGCGGGCCAAGACGGCAGCACGGCGCATCACCTCATACTTTTGTCTGATGGGCCACCGACGCCCGAATGGGTAACCTCCTGAAGTTAGCGATTTTACTCACCTGACGAGCGGTTTTCGAGAAGGAGCAACGTGCTATGACAGTCAGCAAGGAAATGGAAGTCCTGGTCGTCGACGACTATGCGACCATGCGCCGTATCATCAAGAATCTCTTGAACCAGCTCGGCTTCAAGAATGTGAGCGAGGCAGAAGACGGCGCCGCCGCCTTGGGCAAGCTCCGGGCGAAGCCCGCCGGCCTGGTGATCAGCGACTGGAACATGGAGCCGATGACGGGCCTCCAGCTCCTGAAGGAAGTGCGCGCCGACGGCAAGCTGAACGGCGTCCCCTTCATCATGGTGACGGCCGAGAGCAAGACCGAGAACGTGGTCGCCGCCAAGCAAGCGGGCGTCAACAACTACATCGTCAAGCCCTTCAACGCAGAGACGCTGAAGCAGAAGATGCAGTCAGTGATCGGCGCCTTCGACTGAGCTCGGGGCGCACCACGTCCCCCGCTTGGATGTATGGACCATGGCGGAATTCGTCATGCCGCCAAGCTCCTTGCGCGACAAGGTCGGCAAGGGCATTCCCGGCGGCGGGGTCAAAGCCATGCGAGAGGCTGAAGCTGCGGCCAAGCGGCATTTGGAGCGGTCGGACTACGCCAAGATCGCCCAATCCTCGCTCGACCGATTGAGCGCGGAGCTTCGCTCTCTCATTGCCGATCCCGCCGACAGGCTTGCCGCCAAACGCGCCTATGAGATCGCCCACGACCTCCGCGGAGAAGGCGGCAGCTTCGGCTATCCCGCCGTCTCCCAAGTGGCGACGCTGATCGTCAAGGTCCTGGATGAGACGACCGGCCTCGCCCCGGATCAGGTCGAGGTCATCCGCCTGCAGATTGCCACGCTCCGCGCCATCGTGCGCCTGCGTGCCAAGGGCAGGCCCTACGGCACCACGCTCGAGGTCATCAACGGCCTGGAGCTTCTGGTTGAGCGTCTCGCCGCTTTCGGCTAGGGGCGTCGCCGCCGCCTGAGTGCCTGACGCGCCTGCGCCCACGATCAGGATGAGCTGGAAAGCTCCGCGACGAGGTCGACCAACTCGCCCAGATGGGACAGACGCCGGAAACGCGGCTCCTGAACCGGCGCCTCGCAATGCTCGAGTGCCCAGGTGAGCGCGTGCGGTACGTGAACGCCCCAGCTCCCCGCTTCGATGGCGGGAACGATGTCGGACTTCAGCGAATTGCCCACCATCATGCTTCGGCTTGGGCCATCGCCGTGCCGATTGAATATCCGCTCATAGGTGGATGCATTCTTTTCGCTGACGATCTCCACCGCATGGAACAGCTCGCCGAGCCCCGATTGCGCCAGCTTTCGCTCTTGGTCGAAGAGATCACCCTTTGTGATCAATAAAATTCGATAGGACCCAGCCAATTCTTCGAGCGTCTCTCTGACATAGGGGAAGGTTTCGACGGGGTGACCAAGCATGTCCCGACCGACGGCGAGGATCTCTCCGATGACCGACGCAGGCACGTGCCCTTGGGTCACCTCGATGGCGGTCTCGATCATGGAAAGGGTGAAGCCCTTGATGCCATAACCATAGAACTGCAGATTCCGCCTTTCCGACTCCAGCAATTTGCGGGCGATGTCGTCCGCCTCCGCATGCTCGGCCAGCAGCGTTGCAAAGCGCGCCTCGGTCAATTTGAAGAAGCGTTCATTGTGCCAAAGCGTGTCATCGGCGTCGAACCCGATGGCGGACAACTGAGGCATGCGGGAATGCATTGGCGACGCTGCCCTCAAACGTTTCTCGGTGACCAAGACCTGGGTCGCAGATCGATGGTTTTCAACGTCCGCGCCTCTGCGGTGCCGAGCGGGCACGCTCGAGATGCGGATGGTGATGTCAGAGGAATTTATCGAGCGTAAGGCCCCGACGCTCGGCTTCAACCTTGTAGACGAGCTTCAGCTGGCTTTCCTGGTTCTTGAGGTCGGTGATGGCTTGGGCGGGGTCGACCTCTTGCGTCCTCGCAAGCTGCTGGTCGACGGCGATCGCGGTACTGCTCTGTTGCTTGGAGAGGGTCTGCAGCCCGCCTTCCGCGATGGCGAGCCTGCCGATGACCGCATTGAGGCCCGTCGCCGGCGGCGCCACGGTCGGCACCCCGGCGGGGGCGGCCGCGGCGGCGTTCAATCCTTGATCGATGCGGACGCTCGCGGCGTCGAGCAAGCTCAAGAAGCTCTGCCCCGTGGCGGTCGACGCGCCGGCCGGGAGCTGGGTCGCAGCCAGGGTATAGAGGCCCTGCTGGATAGCGGCGATCGCCGGATCGTCGCCGCGAAGCGTATAGCCGAGATCGGTGTTGGGTGCCACGCGGGCGCTGACGGCCGCTCCCGACGGTGGGTTGTTGGAGTAGGGGGCGGTATCGCCGACATAGGGGTAGGTGTTGGCGATGCCGTCGTAGGGTGCCGCGGTCGGCGTGAGGGTCGCGACAGCGGCATTGAAGGCGACGGCGGCGCCATTGGCGACGTAGTTCGTGCCGGGAGCGGTATTGATGACATTGCCGGCGACGCTCAAGGGCGAAGGGCCATAAAGGGTCGAATTCGCCGGCACGGAGGGTGGCGTCGACACCGCCCGGCCGGCAAAGAGGTGACGGCCGTCGAACTCGGTGTTCAACACGCTTTGGATCTGCCCCAGCGCCTCTACGGCACGGTCCTGCAGGAGCGAGCGCTGCGTCGGGTCGGATTCGAGATAGGGTCTCGCCTGGATGTAGGCGGACTTGAAATCAGCGGCGACGCGGGCGATCTGCACAAGCCCCTGGCCAATCGTCGCAATTCGTCCTTGGGTCGTCTGCACGCTCGTTTGATAGCTCTGCAGCACCGCCTTCTGGGTGCCGAGCTCGAGGCTGGCGGCGGCGCCGGCGCCTAGCTCGGCGAAGGACGAACCGGCGAGGCCGGTCGCCGCCTCGGTTTGCAGCGTGTTGAGCCGGCCCTGGATCTTGCCGATCTGGCTGTGTAGCAGAAGGCTCGAGGTGAGCGTGGAAATGGGGCCCGTCATCGCCAGCCGATTATAGGCCGGGCGGCCGCCCTAGGGAATGCCGCGGCCGGGCGGCGGTTCAGCTCGATCCGCCGGTTCCGGCCCGCCGATCAGGCGGCCTTTTCCATGAGCAGGCCGCCGATGATCCGCTCGACGTCGAGAATGACCACGAGACCGGTGTCCAGGCGATAGACGCCCTGGCTCAACCCGGCCCAAGCCGCGTCCATGTTGCTGGGGTTGCGCTCGTAGGCGCTCATTGCCATCCCGCGAACTTCGCCGACGGCATCGACCACCAGCGCATAGGGTTCGCCGCGGAAATGCACGACGACGTTCATGCTCTTCTGCCCGGCGGGTCGATCGGGCAGCCCCATGAGACGCCGCGCGTCGATCGCCGTCACGATCCGACCCCGGATGTTCATCACCCCGGAGACCTCACCGGTCGCAAGCGCCACCTGCGTCATCCGTTGCTCGTTCAGGATGTCGTGGACGGCCAGGATCGGAATGCCAAATTGCTGATCGGCCAGGGATACCGTCACGTAGTCTTTGACCTGTTCGGTATCGATGCTGGAGAGCGAGTCTGTCATGGCACAAAGGCTCCTTGGAATGCTTGCCTCAACTACTCGGCCGCCATGCGAAATGCCTGGCTCTCCTCCGGCATGGCGGAGAGCGGCAGGGAATCCGCAAAGGCGCGGCTCACGAAGTGCTCAACGTCGATGATCTCGGTCGCCTTACCGGCGATGACCGCGGTTCCGAGCATGCCCAGCCGCTTCGAGGCGAGCTTGATGTCGAGCGGGGTCTCGACGATGTCGAGGATCTTCTGCACCACCAGGCCCATCGTGCGTTTCTGGTCGCCGAAGACCAGTACGGACAGGTTCCCGGAGGTCGGGATCTGATCGCGCGGATCGATCGTCGTGAGCGGCATGAGCTCGTCGCGGTACTGCACCACAGGCGCGCCGTCCACGATCTCCACGCGGCTCGACTCGAGCTCTTCCAGCCGGGCGACCGAGCCGAGCGGCACCGCCTTGGGGGCGGGGTCGGACTCGGTCTGGAACAGGATGAGCTGGGCGATGGTCCTGCCGGAGCTCACTTGTGCTGCCTTCGAGTCGCGAACCTCCTCCTCGCTGGTGGTGCCGCCGATCGTGGAGGCGAGCCCATTGGGGTCGAGAATCATAATGACGCTGCCATCGCCGAGAATGGTGTTGCCGGCGTAAACGGTGAGGGCGCGCAGGATCGGCGCAACCGGCTTCACCACGATCTCCTCGGTGTCGTAGACGCGGTCGACGACGATGCCGAAGCATTGGCTGCCGACTTGGGTTACGACGATGAAGCCGCCTTCCAGCTTCGACTCGTCCTTCAGCCCGAGCACGCGGCCGAGATCGACGAGCGGCAGCAAGCGGTTGCGCAAGCGGAACACCGCAGCCCCGTGCAGATGCTCGATCTGTTCCGGCTTGGCACGAACCAGCGCGGAGACGGCGATCTGCGGAATGGCGAAGCGCTGGCCGGACGCGGCCACGATCAGCGCCGCGACGATCGCCAAGGTGAGCGGGATCTTGATCGAAAACGCAGTTCCCTTGCCTTCCTCGGAAGCGAGCTCGATGGTGCCGCCGATGCGCTCGATGTTAGTGCGCACGACGTCCATGCCGACGCCGCGGCCGGAGACCGCCGTCACCTTCTCCGCGGTGGAGAATCCCGCCTTGAAGATGAAGGACTGGATCTGCTGGGGGGTCATCTGGGTTGCGGCGGCCTCGGTCACCAGGCCATTCTGGATCGCCTTGCGACGAATCTTCTCGACCGGCAGGCCGCGTCCGTCATCCTTGACTTCGATAATGATGTGGCCGCCGCGGTGAAAGGCGTTGAGCGTGATGGTTCCGGTCTCCGGCTTGCCGGCCGCGAGGCGGTCTTCCGGGCGCTCGAGGCCGTGGTCGGCCGAATTGCGGACCATGTGGGTCAGCGGATCGCGGATCAGCTCCAAGACCTGGCGGTCGAGCTCGGTCTCGGCGCCGTTCATCTGCAGGTCGATCTTCTTGCCGACATCGACCGTGAGGTCGCGCACCAGGCGCGGCAGCTTGCTCCAGGCATTGCCGATCGGCTGCATGCGGGTCTTCATGATCCCCTCCTGCAGCTCCGAGGTGATCTTCGAGAGGTGCTGGAGAGGCACCTGGATGGCCGGGATGTCCTGGCTGCGCAACGCCTGCAGCAGCTGGTTGCGAGTCAGCACCAGCTCGCTGACGGTGGTCATCAAGCCTTCCAGCAGCTCGACTGCGACCCGGATGGATTGATTGGCGACCGCGCTCTCGCGCACGCTCGAGGTCTCGCTGCCGGCGGCTTTGCTGTTCGGCTCGACGGGCTCGGGCTTGGTGGCCGCGTTCGGCGGTGCGGCGGGCGTCGGATCGGAAACGGGCTCGGCCTCGGCTTCGGCTCCTGCGGCGGGCGCCTCGGCCGACGGAGTCGCGACGGCGGCGGTCTCCGCCGGGGTCTCGCCCTTGTAGATCGCGTCCAGCCGGGCGATGAGGGCGGCATCGTCGCCCTGCGGCTCGACGCCGTCAGCCTGCTCGATGGCCGCCAAGATGCCTTTGATGCGATCCAAGGATTCGAGCACGACGCCGATCGAGGCCGGAGCAGCCGTGAGACTGCCCTCGCGGAAGCGTCCCAGCACGTTCTCGCCCGCATGGGCGAGCTTCTCCAGCCGTGGCAGGCCTAGAAAGCCGCACGTTCCCTTGATCGTATGCACCAGCCGGAAGATTCGGCCGATGAGATCCGCGTTGCCGGGATCCTGCTCGAGGGCGACGAGGTCGTTGTCGACCTGCACCATGCTCTCGGCGGTCTCCGTCAAAAATTCCCGGATCAAGTCGTCCATGATTGCGCTCCCTCTAGACGCTGGCGTTCCTGTGCCGATGTCACGACGATCATGGCTGCCCGGTCGGGCGCGTCATATCAGACGAAAGTATGAGGCTGGATCATTGGTCTGCCGCGCCGGCGCTCAGATCGCATTCGCGATGACGTGGAGGTCGTCGGGGTCGAGCGCATTGCCGTCCTGGTCGATCGGGCAGGGATCACCCCCAACCATCGCTTTTACGACCACCCTGGCGGCCAGCTCCCAAGGTAGATTCTTGATCTCCTCGATCATCTCGTCCCGCCCGCGGTAGAACATGTAGTGGTCGGGCTCGCGCTCGGAGCCGGTCTCGGCCGATCGGGGGGCATAGAGCCATGCCTCGTAGCATTCGACCTCTCCGAGCAGGCCCCAGGCGAGGCGATGGACCCCGGCCGATCGGGGCATCTCCGCCTCGATACCGCGATCTTCGGACCCGCCGGCAAGGCGGGGCGGGGAGATGGTCATTCGAAATCTCCTTAAGAGCCGTTTCCTCGCACCCTCCGAGTGAAACGGGCCCGATCTCGCAGGGAGCCTACCGGGGTCGCGATCGTCTCGGTATCAGCCGAAAGGTGGAGGGAGTGCGGGAGCGTCTGCCCGGAGGCTCATACTTTTGTCTGATGGTCCGGCATTGCCCGTCCGCATAGGGTCCGGCTTGTGACACAAGTCACCGGGGATGACCCATGGACACATTGCTAGACGCCGACAGCCTGGATGCGAGCCCGCTCGCCGAGATACCGGCGCCCAAGGAAGCAAAGCAGCCCACCGAGTTCACCTTTCGTCATCCCGTATTCGCGATCAAGGGCTCGTATTTCAGGCTGGCCCGCGACGACTCGACCCCCGTCTATTACGTAAATCTCGGCGACATGCAGGCCGCCATTCCCATCGCGCGGTTGACAGGGTCCTTCGACATTGCGGAGGGCAGCCCGGACATCGAGCTGCTGGCGATTGTCGAGAAGGGGCTGCGGTTCGTCCGCGAGATCCGTCCGGGCGACACGGTGCCCTCCGAGCTGCTGGACGGCTCGGCGTCGTGGACCGTGACCAGTCGACACCTCGAAGCCTCGCAGGCGCGGTTCTCGATGCAGCTTGTCTCCTGGCTCAACGGCAAGCAGCTCGACACCCTGGACGGGCACGCCTTCGCCGACATGCTCGAAGACCCCGAAGTCAAGGCAAAGGTGCAGCACGCGTTCGGCGCGATCGCGCAGAAGCTCGGTCTCGATTCGGATCGCAGGCAGGAGGTCGTGGACAAGATCGACCAGCTCGTCCGCGAGTTCTCCTATATCGAGGCCTTGCGCAGCCGTTCGTTCAAAGTGAAGCGGATCTCCTCGAATCTGCGTTCCCTCGGCGCCACCTACAAGCGGGAGCGGTCGATCTACGAGGAAATCGGCCGCGCGCAATCTTTGATCGGGATTCCCGTCAGCAAGCTCGGTTCCCTCTTCGACCAGATCGACGCCAACACCGGCGAAATCCTTTCCTTGCTGCGCAAGCATGAGGAGACGATCGAATACATTCGCCGCATGCGCGACGACCTGCATCAGCAATTGATGCGCTGGGACGAGCTGATCGCCGCCTGGGATGAGGTAACCATCGAGCGCAGCGCCGACAACGAGCGGCGAATCCGCCAGACCTACCGCTTCGTCGCCCGCTACTTCCCGCAGACCTCCGATTGGTCTCTCTCCATACGCTGACGGGATCGTCGGGAGATCATGATGTTGACAGCCGTAAAAGAGTTTTTTTACGCCAAAGACCCGGCGCCACCAGACCGACGGTCCGCGGAGATGCGCCAAGCGCCGCGCGTGCCGACGCCTCCCCAGTGCGTCGTCAAGATCGACAGCAAGATCTATCCGTTGCGCAACTGGAGCACGCTCGGGTTCCTGGCCGGATCCTATGAGGGCGATCTCATCGTCAAGCAGCGCATCAAGCTTGCCATCGCCGTCCGCCAGGACCATTTCAACATTGCCTTCGACGCCGAAGCGGTCGTCGTCAGGATCGAAGGCGGAGAAATCGCCGGCCGCTTCATCTTTCTGCAGCCGGAGAAGCGACGGGAGATCGAAGCCTACTTCGTCCATTATGCTCGAGGCGGGCCGTAGTGGGGCCACCGAGCGGAGACCGGGCTCGAACGGCGCTGCCTTGCTCCTCGCGCAACGAAATTACGTGGGGGCGCCTTTGTGCAGACGCCTTCGCCAGGCTGGTATAAGCTAGCGTCGTCGCCGTTTGCACGCAGACCCCTGATCCAGAAGCGATCGATGACCGTGCCGACCGTGAACAATACAACTGCATCGGTTCCGCTGGCGCCGTCGCCTTCGCGGTCGGCCGAGCCTGCGGACGGTGCCGCCGCAGCCGGTCAGCGCCCCAAGCTGCGCCCGGAGCAGGAAATTCGCGCAAGCGACGTCATCGCCCGCTTCACCAATGGCTATATCGACGAGCGGAAGGCAATCGAGCATCTGACGGCAATCGGCCTCAGCGCCAACGAGGCGGCGGCTCGGCTGCAGCACGCTGTGCCCCACAGCAAGCCCAGCACGGGCGAGATTGGCGAAGTGCCGTTGCCGAAGGACGCAAGCCCCACGCCTCGCCTTTCCGTCGATGCGCTGCTGACCGCACAAAACGCCCGTGGCTGAGCCGGTCCGCGCTCGTCGCGAATCGTTCGACGCGCGCCGACGGCCGACCATCAGCGCCGGCGGCGCGCCGCCTCGGCCGTCGCCAGGACGACCCTGATCCGGTCAACCACGTCCTTGGGCGCAAATGGTTTGCGGATGATGCCGACGACTCCCGGCGGCGGATTGCGGTCATCCAGCACCTTGGCTGAGAAGGCCGTGCAGATGAGCACGGGCATGTCGGACCTGAGCGCGTGCGCCGTCTCGGCCAGCATCGTTCCGGTGACGTTCGGCATGGTCTGGTCGGTGACGATCAGGTCGAAGCCGGCAGGATCTTCCTTGATCCGCGCCAAGGCCTTGGTCGAGTTCAAATAGGCTTCGACCTCGAAACCGGCTCGCAGCAGCGTCATCTCCAGGAGCTCGCAGACGTGCTCCTCATCGTCGACCACCAGGATGCGGGGCGCCTGCTCGCGCGCTTCCCGGGACTGCCTTTCCATTCGCGTCAAGCCGACCGCCACATCGGCGGCAAGCGCACGCAAAGCGCCTTCCTCGCTTGCGGGCGAGGCTCCGGAGGCCGCCACCATCACCGTCGTCACGGCCGGGGCGGCAGTTTCCGCCGCCTTGCCATTCGGTATCGTCTCGGCGCTCAAAGGCAGCAGCAAGTTGAAGCTCGTACCTTGTCCCTTCTTCGAGCGCACATGCACGGCTCCGCCGTGGCTCTCGACGATGCCGGCCACGGAGGGGAGGCCCAAGCCGGTGCCGGTACCGGCAGGCTTGGTGGTGAAGAACGGCTCGAAGATATGAGCGAGGACATCGGCACCCATCCCGCTACCGGAGTCGCAGACTTCGATGCGAAAGTGCGGGCCTTGGCTCAGCGTACCGCGCCATAGCTCGGCCGCGCCGTCGGCATGCTCGTCCATGATGTGGTGGAGAGGGCTCGACTCGATGTCGCGTTTGCGCAGTTCTTCGGCCCGCGAGCCATCCACCTCGATCCGCTCGAGCTTCAACGTGACCGTGCCGGGCTTTCCTTCCAAGGCGTGACTGGCGTTGAGGCAGAGATTGATGAGCGCTTGCTCCATCCTGACCTTGTCATGGAGGACCAGACTCTGATCGGGCGGGGCTTCGATGTGCAGCGCCGCACTGCTAGGCAGCGAAATCCGGGCGAGCTTGCCCGCCTCGCGCACGGTGACGGCGAGATCGCTGCACTCGAAGGCTCCGGATTTTGCCTTGGCGAAGTTGTTGAGATTGTCGACGATGGCGCGGCCGCGCGCCGCCCCCTCGACGATGTTGGCGAGCGAGCGATCGAGCGGGGCGATCGCATCGGCCAAGATGCGGAGCGATTTCCGCGCGGCCTTGGGATCGCCGACCGGCAGCTTGTCGACGAGCGACCGGGCGACGCCGACCTGGCCCTGCGACAGCGAGGCGAAGCCCATGACCACGGTCAGCATGTTGTTGAAGTCGTGGGCGACGGTTCCGGCCATGGTGCCGATGGCTTCGGCCTTCTGCGCTTGCAGGAGTCTTTCCTGCACGGCCATGCGGTCGGCCGCCTCGCGGCGCTCCAAGGTCACGTCCTGAGCGATCAGGAGCCGGTTGCCGCGCTCGGTATCCAGCAGCTCGAAATGCAGCGTTCGGTCGCCCGGCAAGTTCGCCTCGACCGCGGTCGTGCCGGCTGTCAGCAAGGCATCGGCCATGTCGTCGGGCGCCTGCAGCATCCGCAGAAGCGCGGCCAGGCTCGAGCCTTGCACCGGGCCGCCGCTCTGGCTATCCAGACGGTCGATGAGCTCCGCCATCTTGAGAAAGCCGTGGTTCCAGAATATCGCCTTGCCGTCGCCATCGAGGATGACGAGCGCGGAGGGCAACGTATCCATGACCGATTGCAGAAGGAAGCTACGCTTGGCGAGCTCCGCCTGGCTCAGCCGTTCGATCTCCGCCAGCGAGCGCCTGAGCTCGGTTTCGATCTGCCTTAGATCGGTCACATCCGAGATCAGATTGACGATCTCGCCGCTCCTGGTGCGCGACACCGTGTTGCGGAGATGGCGGCCGTTGCGGGAGATCTCATGGGGGATGCCGCTCGCGTCGCGATGCGGCTTCAGGCGCTCTTCCAGCCAAATCGCCGGATCGCCCTCGTTCGGGTCCTCGCCTCCGCCGCCGGATTTCCAAAACAGCTGGGCCAGGTCGACGAAGGTCAGACCCGGGGTTATGTCGATGCCGACGCGGGCGAAGCCCGTGCGGAACGCTTCGTTGAACAGCACCAGACGATCGCTGCGATCATAGAGCGCGAACCGATCGGTCATTGCGTTGATGGCCTCCATCAGCCGTTCCTCGGCGCGCCGGAGATCGGTCACATCGACCGTCAGCCGGACGGTCTCGCCACTCAAGGTCCGGAACGCCATGCTGCGGAACTGGCGATCGCCGCGGCGAATCTCGAAGGATTCGCCGGAAGCCTCGCGGTGACGGCGCAATCGATCCTCGAGCCATTGCTCCCGGCTCATGCCCTCGGCGGAGACGAGGCCGTGCTCCCAGAACCGCTCGCACAATTGCCGGTAGGTAATGCCATGATGAGATTCCGGTCCGATCGGCGCGATCTCGCGGGCGTAGGCGTCGTTGTAGAGAACCAGGCGGTCGTTCTCGTCGTAAAGTGCGAAGCTTTCGCCGAGCGAATTGATAGCCTCCAGAAGACGTGACTCGGCACGCCGAAGGTCGGTGATGTCGGTTGACAAGCGGACGGTCTCGCCGCTGCTCGTCCGGGACGTCTTCGAGCGAAAATTGCGGCCTTTCCGCCGGATCTCGATCGGCTTTCCGGAGCCCTCTCGATGCCGCCTGATGAACAGCTCCATCCATGCGTCCTTGTCCATGCCGTCGTCCGCGGCCATTCCGGCGTCCCAGAAGGCTTCGCACAACTCCCGATAGCTCATTCCCTGGCGCAGGGCCGGGCCGGCGGCGGCGAGCTGACGGCGGTAGGCGTCGTTGTAGAGGACGAGACGATCGTTATTGTCGAACAGCGCAAAGCCGTCTCCGATCGAGTTGATCGCCTCGACGAGACGCGACTCGGCTCGGCGTAGATCGGTCACGTCGGCCGTGAGCCGCACGGTCTCGCCGCTCGTCGTCCGGTAGACCATGTTCTGGATATAGCGGCCATCGCGGACGACCTCGTAGGGAATGCCGCTCGCCGCACGGTGCAATCGCATCCGAGTGGCAACCCACTCCTCCACATCGGCGACCCCGTCGGTGAAGGCCTCGCCCGATCGCCAGATACAGCGGAGAACCTGCTCAAAGGTCAGCTCCGGCGATACGACGGCGCCCAGCCGTATAAGCTCCTCGCGATAGGCCTCGTTGCAGAGAACCAAGCGGTCGTCCCGGTCGTAGAGTCCGAAGCGGCCGGTCATGGCGTTGATCGCCTCGACCAGGCGTTCCTCGGCCCGGCGTAGATCGGTGACGTCGACGACGAGCCGTACTGTCTCGCGGCTGCGGGTCCGGAAGGCCATGCTGCGAATACGATGGTCCCCGCGGCGGATCTCGAGCGGCTGGCCGGTCGCTTCCCGATGTCGAGTGAGGCGATCCTCCAGCCACGCTTCCTTCTCCATGCCGTCGACCTCGGCGCCGCCGCCTTCCCAGAATGCTTCGCATAGCTCCCGGTAGGTCATGCCGATGCGAAAGGCCGGGCCTGCCGCCTCCAAAGAGCGGCGATAGGCATCGTTGTGCAGGACCAGGCGGTCATTCTCGTCGAAGAGGGCGAAGCTGTTATCCAGCGCGTTGACCGCCTCGATTAGGCGCGTCTCGGCGTGTCTCAGAACAGTCACGTCGGTCGTCAGCCGCACCGTCTCACCGCCCTTGGTGCGGAACGCCCGGTTCTGAACGTGGCGCCCTGCCCGATACACCTCGTAGGGCTCGCCGGTCGCCTCGCGATGCGGCCGCATACGGAGCGCAACCCACCCCTCTTCATCGGCGATCCCGTCGCCAGTCGCTCGCCCTGAGCGCCAGATGCTGCGCAGGATCGCCTCGAAGGTCAGATCGGGCGTAATCTCGACGCCGATCTCATTCAAGACCTGCCGATAGGGCTCGTTGCAAAGAACTAGACGGTCGTCGCGGTCATACAGCGCAAACCGGTCGGAGATCGCATTGATCGCCTCGACCAGGCGCTCTTCGGCGCGCCGAAGATCGGTGATGTCCGAGGAGAGGTAGAGAGTTTCGCCGGTGGGCGTGCGCGTTTCGCTCACGCGTCGGATCTGCCCGGGACGGCGAACCTCGAAGGGCCGCCCGTCGGCAGCACGGTAGAGCGCCTCGCGCTTCTCGAACCATTCATCGCGGGTCATGTTGGGCGGAACCAAGATCAAGCCCGAGTTCCAGACGGCGTTGCTGACATCCCTGCGGGCAACTCCCGGCGCGACTGTGTCTGCGATCGGCGCGAACTCCCGCATGGCCGCGTCATTGTAGAGAACGAGCCGTTCGTCGGCGTCGAACAGCACGAAGCTGTCGCTCATGGCGTTGATCGCCGTCTGCAACCGCTCCTCGGCGCGCCGGAGGTCGGTCACATCGATGGACAGGCGCACGGTCTCGCCCTGGCCGGTCCGGTATTCCGTCACCCGGAGCACGCGGCCATTTCGCCTGACCTCGATCGGCTGTCCATCTGCGGCATGGTGCTCGGCCATGCGCTTGTTCAGCCATTTTTCCCGGGTTCTTCCGGACGTGGCCGGCACCACGCCGGCGTCCCAAAACTTCCCCAGGATCTCCTCGTAGGTCGTGCCCGGGACCACATTGCCGACAAAGGACAGCAATTCGTGATGGCACGCCTCATTCGCCATGACCAGCCGATCCTCGGCATCGAACAAGGCGAAGCTGTCATTGAGCACGCTGACCGCATCGTGCAGACGCTTCTCGGCCTGCTTGATGGCGCTGATATCGGTGTGGGTGATGATAAATGCGCCATCCCCGGTGCGCATGCGTCTCGCTTCGATCGAGCGTCCGTCCTCGAGCTGCCATATGCGTGTTCCCGGCTTGAACGCGCCCGCGGCATTGGCGCTCGCGCCCGGGGCACCATAGCCGGTCTCTCGGAAGAGCGTGTAGGCTTGATCATGTGTCATCGCTCGCTGTAGGAGCTCAGCAAAGCGTGGAAACAGCCGGCGGGTGGACGCGTTCCAAAGCACCAAGCGTTGGTCGGAATCGAACAGCAGGATCGAACTATCGAGGCCATCGACGAGATCGCTGAGCTGAACCTGCGCTTGGCGCAGCTCGGTGATGTCTTGGTGCACGAGTATGAGTTTTCCATCCTCCGTCCGGGCGCTGGTGACGCGCGCGATGCGGCCGCTTGGCGTGCGCAGCTCCACGGTGGCCGGCGTGCCCTCCCGCAGATCGCTGATGCGTCGCTGCTTCCAACGAGCGGCCTCGGCGTCGGTGAACGGGTCACCATCGGGATGCCGAAGAAGATAATGGTAACCGGGCATCGTGACCCGCTCTTCGATGGTCTTGCCGATCACGTCCGAGCTCGACAGCTCCGGATACATGGCGAAGTAGAAGTCATTGGCCTCTGACATACGGCCATCGCCTTCGCACAGTGCCACGCCCACCGGCATGAGCTCGAACAGCTTTCTCAGCTTCTGCTCGGCATCGCGCAGGTCGGTAATGTCGGTCGTGCGGCGCACGGTTTCGCCACCGCGGGTGCGGAACACGGCGTTCCGATAATGTCTGCCAAGGCGCGTGTACTCGACGGGGACTCCGGTGGCGGCACGGTGCGCGTTGATTCGGACCTTGAGCCATTCTTCTTTGGTGCGCTCGCTTCTATTCGCGATGCCAGCCTCCCAGATGGCGTCATGAATCTCCAGGAAGTGGCGGCCCGTTGTCACCAGGTGAGCGATGGGCGCCAGCTCGAGACGATAAGCCTCGTTGAAGATCGCCAGCCGGTCGTCGCGGTCGTAGATCGCCAGACTATCGTCGAGGGCGTTGATGCCGTCGATCAGGCGCTCTTCGGCTTGGCGTGTCTCGGTTATGTCGAACCCGACCTGAACCAAACCGCCTTCGCTCGTGCGCGCGGTGAAGAGCCGCAACAGGCGGCCGCTCTTGGTGCGGGTCTCGACCGTGTCCGGCTGCGCCGAGTTCAAGCTCCTGAGCCGGTTTGCCACCAGGGCCTCGAGCTCGGCATCGGATGGCTGACTCTGCGCGGGCTGCGTGCTCCACCACAGCCGAACATGCTCCTCCAGTGGCATGCCGGGCACATAGATGCGGTCCACATCCGTGCCGGTTCGTTCCCGTGTCGCCTTGTTGATCATGGACAGGCGCATGTTCCGGTCGAACATGACGATGCCGGCGGGAATATTGTCGATCGCATCCTGCAGCCTTGCCTCTGCCTGGCGCAGATCGGTGATGTCGTGGTGGACCTGGATAAGCCGGCCGTCGGTGGTTCTGGCGCTGATGAGACGGCTGATCCTGCCGCTCAGCGATCTGACCTCGCACTGGTCTGGGATACCGGCACGAACCTGACCTGCCCGCCGCTCCTGCCACTCTCGGCGCTCGGCGGCGCTATAGGGCCGGCCGCCCGGGTGGTTGAGGATATAGGTGAACTCCAGAGCCCGGATCCGCTCCGCCGCCGTGGCGTTGGCGAACGCATCGCGCTCGATCTCGGGATACATCGCGAAGAATTGCTCGTTGGCCTCGGCCAGCCGTTCGTTGGCGTCGAAGACGACCAAGCCCACGGGCAGGATCTCGAACAGCTTGATCAGCTTCTGCTCGGCCTGGTGGGTGCTTTCCTCGGCGATGCGGCGCTCGGCGATCTCCACTTGGAGATGTGCCGTGCGCTCGGCGATCCTCTGTTCGAGCTCTTCATTGGTTCGCCGCAGCGCCTCCTCGGCCTCATGCTGCTTCGTCACGTCGCCGAAGGAGCCGACCATGCGCGCCAGCCTTGCGTCCTCGGCGTAGACCAGCCGGGCCCGTTCCGCGATCCAGCGCCAGGTCCCGTCGCTGTGGCGCATGCGCATGGAGGCGGAGAAGAAGCGCGAGTGCTCGCTCTCGGCCTTGAGGAGGAGCGCCCGATACGAGGCGAGGTCATCGGGATGCATGAGCGCGAAAAACCGCTCTCTCTGTCCGTTGAGAGCGTCGGGGCCCAGGCCCAGGATCTCGTGCGCGCGGGTCGAGCACCAGCTCGAGTCCTGGCGGCAGTCGTGATCATAGATCCCCTCGCGGGTCGCATCGATGATCAAGCCGTCGCGCTCGACTTCGGCGCTGAGCGCGGCGACCGTGCGGATCTCGGCCTCGAACCTGCGGGTGAGATCGATGTAGGTGGTGATGAGGCCGCCGGAGCGGGTTCGATATTGCCGGCGAAGAAGCCTTCGGCCATCCCTGAGGTTCCATTCCTCCCGGCTGGCCCCGTCGGCACCGGGGGTGAATGGCCTATTCAGCGGGACATAGCCCGCTCTCGCCTTGGATCGGTCCCGTTCTTCGGCGCTTATTCCGCGCTGCAAACTTTCCGCGGCTTGGGGAAAGTATTCGGCCGCCGCCCCATTCCAGTAGACGAGACGGTTGTCGGATCCATAAACCGTGACCGCCATGTCGAGCGCATCCAGCGTCTCGCGCAACATGGCAGGATCGACCTCATCAGGTCGCAGCTCGGCTTGGTCCATTCGGGACTCCAGTTGCTGCTCCGTCGGCTCAATGCCAATGAATGACCGCATTGAACGCCTGTTTGCAGCTTTTGTCGAAAATACCGGCAGGTATCCGTCGGAGGCGCGCGCGGGAGAGCGCCATCACGGGAGTGGCGCCGGCGGGCGTGCGCCGGTTAATTTAGCAATTTCCTGCTGTAGAATCACCGGTGGCATGGGCTTGCGTAAAAAGATGTCGGCACCGCCGGCATAGGCGACGTCTTCGGTCACCGCATCGGTCGAGCCGGTATAGAGCGCGCAGCCGATGTCGGGGCGGCGCCCCTTGATCAGCCGGATCAGCTCGACCCCGCGCATGCTGGACGTGCCCTGGTCAGTCATCACCGCATCCCAAGCCTGCGGATCGGCCTCGAAGACGCTCCAGGCTTCGGCTCGGTCGCGGCAAGCGCGCACGCGCATGCCGATGCGTTGCAAGGTCATCCCTAGCATCTCGAGCACGACCGGCTCGTCGTCCACCAGGAGAACGCGCGCGCCGCTCGCCCGCCAAGACGCCTCCGCCGTGCCGGGACCGGCTGGCGCCAATGGCTCAATCGGCAAGAAGATCTCAACGGTGGTGCCCAGCCCCGGCGCCGTGGTTAGACGAAGCGCGCACCCGGCATCGAGCACCACCCCATGCACCACGGCCAAGCCGAGTCCGGCGCCTTTTCCGGTGGATTTGGTGGTGAAGTAGGGGTCGAAGATGCTTCCGAGCAGTTCGGGTGCGATCCCTGCGCCGGAATCCTCGACGGTGAGACACACATGAGGCCTCGCCGGGTTCAGCTGTCCCAGCAGAAGCTGGTGCTGCCCGGTCTCGAGCGTCACGACCATGATGCGCTCGGCCGTGGTCAGCGGCGCGGCTGCGAGCTGTCGGCATGCCGGGCCATGCGGGTCAACCCGCGTCAAGGACAGCCTGACCGCTCCCTCGCTCCCGCCAAGGGCATCGCCGGCATTGGCACCAAGTGCCAGCACGAGTTGATTCAGCTGCGAAGGCGCGATCAAGACAGTCTCGTTCTTGACCTCGATTGCGCTCTCGAGGTCGACCGTGGCCGGCAATGTCGCCTTCAGGAGCGGAACCAGCTCGGCAATGACGTCTCCGATCCTGACGACTTCGGGAGTGACGCTGCTGCGGCGCGCGAAGGCTAGAATGCGTTCGACAAGCTGCTTGGCCCGGTTGCCCGAATGGAGGATGCGCTCGGCCAGCTTGCGCTTGCTTGGATCGTGCTTGAGATCCTCCTCCAAGAGCGCGGCAAAGCCGATGATCGACGTCAGCAGATTGTTGAAGTCGTGCGCAATGCCGCCTGCGAGGTGACCGAGAGCGCTCATGCGATCTTGCTGAAGCTCGCGCGACTTGTCGATTTCAGCTTCGGTGATGCCGGAAGCCATACAGCGATAGCCGCGGAACGCTCCCGTATCGTCGAAGATCGGCGCGCCGCTGCTGCGGATCCAGTACTGCCTGCCACCGGGCAAGACGATGGGAAGGTCAATGTTGCGGATCGGCTTGCGTCCGCCGATTGCAGCTTTGAGTTCGGCCGAGCTCTTGTTGTCGGCGGTCGATGCACGCAAATCGTCGGTTTTCAGGCCGATGAGATCCGATGGCTGTAGGCCGGCGATCTCGCAGATTCTGGGCGCGACATCGGTGATCGCCAGCTCGGAGTCGAGCTCGAAGTAGACTTCGCCGGTGGCTTCTAGCGTATCGATGAGCTTGCGTCTTGTGTCCTCGAGCCGTCGTTCCTCTTCCCGGTGGCGCCGCAGCACCGCGCCGAATCGCCAAGCAGTGATGACAGCGACCGTCGTAACGGCGAGGCCGATTCCCACGGTCCAATCAAGGCATTGCTGCCAAAGCATGACCGCCGCTGCCGGATCCGGTAGCGCGACCACAGCCCCGTATTCCAGCTGCAGCGAGGCGGCGATTGCTGCCCAAAGCAGGCCTAGGAGGGCGGCTGTGGTGCCGAAGAGCTTTCTGGAGCATCGGTCGGCAAGAGTTGCAACCGACATGGCAGACCCTCTGGTGGGCGGCGCCTCGCTTTCGCGCGTGCGCCGCTCGAGCCGTCGATTGGCGCGGTAGGCTCAGTTGAAAAGTGCATCGATGCTCGACTGGTCGAGCTTGGCCGCGCCGGGGGCGCCGCCCGCGGTGATGCCGTTAGCGGGTTTCGCCGGGACGGGTGCCTTCGCAGCGGGCGCTGCGGGTGCCTTCGCGGCAGGCGCTACGGCTTTGCGCGGCAGGGGGGCGGCCTTGGGCTTGACGGCCTTGGCAGCGCTGCCGGCACCATTGGCGGCGATCGTCGCTGCCAAGGCATCGTCTCCGGCCGCCTTGGGCGGGCTGCCGCCGTCGCCCAGGGCGGCTCCGAACAGCGCGTCGACGGCGTCCTGCTCCAATCCCTTGCCCGGCATCTGCGGTCCGTTCAGGAGGTGTGCCTCTTCGTGGTTCACTTCGACGAGGTCTTCGCCTGAGCGTGGCTGAGTCGAAGTGATGCCGGTGTGCAAACCTCGCTCGGGCGTCGAGTCCTTCTGACTGTCCCACATCGAGACCATGGTGTTCACCCGCTGCTCGATATAGGCCATCGTGGCCACCACTTTGGCGATCCGCTGGCCGGTGATGTCCTGGAACGAACAGGCGGTGAAGATTTCCATGCAGCGATTCTCGAGCTCTTGCCGCTGCACGTCCGAGCCGCCGAGCTCGCCGGAGAGCTCCTGGATGCGCTCGGCCGCGCTCAGGATCTCGGAGGTCGCGCGCTCGGTCGACGCGACGATTTCGTAGAGCTCTTCCGTGGCGCCGTTCAGGCGCGCTCCCGATATCGGGTTGCCCTTGCCGACGATCGCCGCAATCTCTCCCTTGCTGCGCTCGATATGGTCGCGCAAATCCCGCAAATCATGGTGCAGCAGATCGATTCCGGGCATATCGGAGCGGGCGTGCTCGCGCGACTGGAACCACGTCTGAAACTTGCCGACGAGGCGCCGGACCTGGTCGCTGGCGATGACGCTGGCGCGCTGGTCGCGCATCCTGAGAAATGCCCGGCCGCGCACGCTGGTCGAGATCGTCTCTTCGATCTCGAGATATTCGTCGTCGTCGAGCGTTGGAATCTGCGACATCGTGCGTCTCCCGAGGCATGCCATGGCCTCATTAAGCCGCGTTGCGGCGCCCGCGGCCATCAATCGAAAGTATGAGGCCTCGATTCTGCCAAGCCCTTGAGTTGACTACGTTCTAAGATCGAGCGTGCCGCCGAGATCTGTTCCTGCAGCCGGTGAAGTCGCTGCTAACATGCATGAGCGGCTCGGCGATCCTAGGGGAGTGCCGTCTATCGATGCGTGCATTTGCCAAGAGTGGTTCCAAGACGTCTCGGCCGATATCCCTCGAAAGCATGAGAAGCCAAGAAATCGGCGTTCCAGGCCCTCTCCTACTTTCGGCTGATGGATTGCGTCGCCGGGCATTGCGAGAAGAACGACGACGCCCTGGCGCCTATGCTTCTGGCCTCCGCGGCCTAGCGATCACCGTCAAGGCATAGCGCGCGGCCGAGCGCGCGCGCTGCAATTCTCTGGCTCATGCCTGCCTCTGCCTCGATTCGAATGTCTCCGGGGCGGCCTCGCTTTCGTGGCCCCTGGCTCTCGTCCAGGACAAGGCCATTGGCAATGCGGCCGCGGCAACGGCTCAGCCTCATACTTTCGTCTGATACTCCTCGACCGATCCTCCCCGTAGCCTCTCGCTCGTGCGTTGGCGCTGATGCCCGAATTGATGTGGCCGGAGACTCGAACCCAAGGAGGCGATCATGCTCAAGAGCTTTTCTCATGTGGCGGTGATGTCGCTTTTAGCCCTCGGCTTCGCGCTATCGCCGTTCGGCCGTCAGGCTGAAGCAGCCAACGGACCGATGTGCGCGGCACGCCAGGAGCTGCTCCAAGCTTTCTCCGAGGGCTATGCCGAAGCGCCGACGGCGATCGGGCTGGCGTCCTCAGGTGGCGTGCTCGAGCTGCTGACGTCCGAGAACGGCTCGTGGACCGTCTTCATGACCTTGCCAAGCGGCATGTCCTGCCTCATCGCTACCGGGCAGAGCTGGACCATGAAGCGGCCGCAGCCGCAGGAATCGACGTCCTGAACCAAATCCAGCGATTCACCGGCGTTCGCCGCCACGTATTCGAGGAAATCACCGATGCATGATCCTCTCATCGCTCGCGTCAAAGCCGAGGTCGCGAAGATCCGCTATCACGACCAGGGCCATGATCCGCTGCTGACCGCATCGGACGAGCTGGATGCACTGAAGGCGACGACGGCGGCCGCAACCGAAGAGATCCTGGGGATCGCCGAAGTGGTTCTCGCCGACATCGAGCTGTTGCGGGCGCTGCCGATCCCGGCCAACGCCAAGGACCTCCTCGCCGGCATGGAGCTTCATCTCGGCCGGCTGTTCGAGACCTGCGGATTTCAGGACCTTACCGGGCAGCGCTCGACCAAGGTCGCCAAGCTGCTGCAGTCCTTGGACTCCCGGGTCGGGCGGGTACTCGACCTCTTGGACGACGTCGAAGTGCCGAACGAAATCGCCATCGAGGTGAAGGACGAGGATACAGTCGGCGAGAGCGCCTTGCTGAACGGCCCGCAGATTGCCGGCGCCGGCCTCGACCAACAGAGCATCGACTCTTTGTTCAACTGATTGAGGGCCTTGATCGCGGCATCGCGCGCCTCGATGTCGCCGTCGGCACACCAGCGTATGCACCGTGGCAGCCGGACCCGATTGGTAATATTTATTCGCCGTTAACGTTCATGGAAGAGACTCCCAATGTTACATGCAGAAGTCCTGGCGGGGGCGACGCCCATGAACATCTTGATCGCTGACGATCACGAGCTCGTAAGCGAGATGCTCAAGATGACGTTGGAGCGCGAGCCCGATACGCGCGTACACACGGTGCGGAACTTCGATGACGCGGTTCGGGCAGCCGGAACCAAGCGCGTCGGCGCCGCCCAGCCTTTCAACCTCGTGCTTCTCGACATGCGCATGCCGGGAATGAACGGGCTCTCGGGCCTGCGGCGGATGCGCGATCTCCTTGGCCAAGTGCCGGTGGCGATCATCTCCGGCATGCTGACCCCGGCCGAAGCGCGCCAGGTGATGCAGGAGGGAGCAGCCGGATTCGTGCCGAAGACGCTGCCGCTCGAGGAGCTGGTGGCGGCCATCCACAAGATGGTGGGGGGCGAAAGGTTCGTGCCGAGCTTCCTCATGGTATCGGGCAATGACAGCGCCGTCGTGGCCCGCAAGGAAGCGCCCCGGGGCCTCGCTGGTTTGACGCCGCGCGAGACCGAGGTCCTGCAGGAGCTGGTCCAGGGCTGGACCAACAAGCAGATTGCGCACAATCTGGGCGTGACCGAGGTTACGGTCAAAACGCATTTGATCGGCTTGTTTCGCAAGCTCGGCGCCAAGAATCGCGCCGATGCGGTGCGGATTGCCCTTGCCAAGATGCATACTGTCGCGGAAGCCTAGCCGGGCGCATCTCCGGCCGAGCGGGGCCCCCGCGCTCGCGCCGCCGGACCGGTCGGGCGAGCGGCGCGCTTCGTCCGCCAGCGAGGGAGCCCAGCGATGAAACGGTTGCACCATCCGCCGTCAGGGCGCCACTACGTCGCGTCGGCGGCGATCGCCGGCACCATGGTGGCTCTTTCCCTGGTCATCGGCGTGCTCGGCTACCATCACCTCAACGGCCTGCCCTGGATCGATGCCTTCCTCGACGCATCGATGATCCTGGGCGGCATGGGGCCGGTGAATCCGTTGAAAGGCGATGCCGCGAAGCTGTTCGCCGCTTGCTATGCGCTTTTCAGCGGCCTTCTGTTCATCGCCAGTACCGCGGTCCTGGTGAGTCCCTGGGTCCACCGTTTGCTGCATTGGCTGCACTCCGACGTCCCGGAATCCGAGGACGGAAGGAAGCGCTGACGGGCGCTTCCTGTGCTTTTCCCGTAGGAGCGTCGGCGTCTTTGCCTGTAGCCTCTGGCCTGCCGGACCACGAGGAGGAGCCACCGCGCCATGGCCGCACGCGCACGGTACAAGGGGGTATTCCCCGTCGCACCGACGACCTTCGACGATGCGGGCGAGCTCGATCTCGCCAGCCAAAGGCGCTGCGTCGATTTCTTGATCGATGCCGGTTCGAACGGCATGTGCATTCTCGCCAACTACTCCGAGCAGTTCGCGCTCGGCGATGATGAGCGCGAGGAGCTGACCCGCGTCATCCTCGAGCATGTGGGCGGCAGGGTGCCGGTGATCGTCACCACCACGCATTTCAGCTCCCGGATCTGCGCCGAGCGCAGCAAGCGGGCGGAGGCGGCCGGTGCGGCCATGGTCATGGTGATGCCGCCCTATCACGGCGCCACCGTTCGTGCCGGCGAAGGGGCGATCTTCGACTTCTTCCGCCGCGTGTCGGATGCGATCAAGATTCCGATCATGATCCAGGACGCGCCGGTCAGCGGCACGCCATTGTCCGCTTCCTTCCTGGCGCGCATGGCGAAGGAGATCGAGAATGTCGCTTATTTCAAGATCGAGGTTCCCGGCGCGGCAGCGAAGCTGCGCGAGATGATCCGGCTCGGCGGCGATGCCGTGGAAGGCCCGTGGGACGGCGAGGAAGCGATCACGCTCATGGCCGACCTTGATGCGGGCGCCAGCGGCACGATGCCGAGCGCGGCCTATCCCGATCTGCTTCGCCGGATCGTCGATGACTTTGCCGCCGGTCGCCGCGGGGCGGCGGTCGCTGGCTATGAGCGCCTGCTGCCCTTGATCAACTACGAGAATCGCCAATGCGGGCTGCTCGCCTGCAAGGCGCTGATGAAGGAGGGCGGCATCATCGCCTCCGAGGCCGGGCGCCACCCCTTGGCCCCGCTGCACCCGGCAACCCGGGCCGGTCTCATCGAGATCGCCAAACGCCTCGATCCCATGGTCCTCGGCTGGGGCCGCTAGCGTCGAGCCGGGGGTCGGAATGCGGATCTTCACCGCGACCTTGTCGAGCGAGACCAACACCGCCTCGCCCTTGTTGACCGGCCGCGCGCAATTCGAGGAAACCCTCTACGCGCCGCCTGGATGCCATCCCGACCATCCCACCCTCTATACCGGGCCGCTCTGGGTTCTCAGGCGCCGCGCCCGCGAGGAGGGCTGGACCCTGATCGAAGGATTGTGCGCCAACGCCACGACCGGCGGACTCGTCGTGCGCAAGGTCTATGAGGAGCTGCGCGACACCATCCTTGATCAGCTGCACAGCGCGCTGCCGCTCGACTGCATCATTCTCGGCCTGCACAGCGGCATGTCGGCGGAGGGCTATGAGGATTGCGAAGGCGACATCCTTGCCCGCGCCCGCGCCATCGTCGGCAAGGGGGTGAAGATCGGCGCCGAGCTCGATCCCCACGGAACGATCACCCAAGCCATGGTCGAGGCCGCCGATACGCTGGTCTGCTTCAAGGAATCCCCGCACACGGACTTCCTGGAGCGCGCCGAGGAGCTCGTCACCATCCTAACCGACGCCGCGCAAGGACGAACAAGGCCGGTGATGTCGCTCTTCGACTGCCGCATGATCCTTTCGTCGCCGACCAATCGCGAGCCGCTGGCCGGGTTCATTCGCCGGATCAAGGCCTTGGAAGGCAAGGACGGGGTGCTCTCGATTTCGATCGGCCACTGCTTCGGCCTCTCCGACGTGGCCGATATGGGCTACAAGATTCTCGTCGTTACCGACGAGCGCAAGGAAGCGGGCGACCGGCTGGCCGAGCTGCTCGGCCGCGAGCTCTTCGCCATGCGCAAACGCATCGGCCTCAGCTTCCTGTCGATCGACCAGGCCTTGGACGAGGCGCTGGCGACGGAAGGCGCTCCGGTGGTGATTTCCGACGGCGCCGACAACGCCGGCGCGGGGAATGCCAGCGACTCCACGTTCCTCATCAAGCGCATGCTGGCGCGCGGCATCCGCGAGGCGGCGGTCGGCCCGCTGTGGGACCCGATTGCCGTCAAGCTGTGCTTCGCCGCCGGCGAGGGCGCCCGCATGCCGCTCCGCTTCGGCGCCAAGATCGGCCCCAATTCGGGTGAGCCGGTGGATGCGCTGGTCACCGTCTCCCGGCTCGTTGCCAACGCCACGCAGAGCTTCGGCAATGCGGTCGACCCGCTCGGGGATGCGGCCGCGATCGAGTTCGATGGGATTGCCGTCGTGCTCAACTCGACCCGCACCCAGGCCTTCGGCACGGATCTGTTCAGCAATCTCGGCATCGATCCCAGGGCGCGCAGGATCGTGGTCGTGAAGTCGCACAATCACTTCAGCGCGGCATTCAGTCCGATCGCGGCCAAGGTGATCCGCTGCGCCGCGCCGGGCCCGATGCCGCTCGACTATTCCAAGGTCGATTACAAGCGCGTGCGTCGCCCGCGTTGGCCCTTGGATGCAGACCCGTTCGGCCCGGCCGCGCCGGTCTGAGGTGCGACCTGTCTTGGTAATTCGCGCGTCAGGCGATGAGCATGCGTTTGACGCAGTCGGCCAGGTGGTGCGGCTTATAGGGTTTGTGCAGCACCGCGCGCACACCCTGCGGCAAGGCCTGGTCGTCGATGTGCTCGCCCGAATAGCCCGTACATAGCAGCACCGGCAGGTCGGGCCGCACCCTGGCCACTTCGGCGGCCAGCATGGTGCCGGTCAGGACCGGCATGGTTTGGTCGGTTACCACGAGGTCCACCGTGTCGGGGTCGCGCGTCAGCCGCGCCATCGCCAGAACCGGGTCGGTGAACCGCTCGACCGCATAGCCCTCATCGGCGAGCGTCATCTCCATGAGCTTGGCAACCGATCGCTCGTCGTCGATCACCAGGATCCGGGCGCCGCGCTTTGCCGATGGCTCGGCGACGCGCCGGACCGCCGGTTTTGCCGTATCGGCTGCGGCAACCGTCATCTCGCCCGGGCCGACGGCTTCCGCCGTGCGCGCTGCCATCAGAAACAAGGAGAAGGTCGTACCCTGGCCGGGCTTGGAGCGGACATGGATCGCGCCGCCGTGGCTATCCATGATGCTTGCGACCGAGGCCAGCCCAAGCCCCGTGCCGACACCGTGCGGCTTGGTTGTGAAGAAGGTCTCGAAGATGCGCGCCATGGTACCGGCGTCCATGCCGCAGCCATCGTCGGTTACGTCGATACGTACATAGCGGCCTGCGGGCAGCAGTCCGCGCCAAAGCTGCACCGAGCCATCGCGGTCGGTGGCGAGCACGGTGCGGCTCTCCGATATGCCGCTGCCCTCGGCGCGCAGGCTCTCCGCGCGCTTGCCGTCGGTCCATATCGACTCCACCTTGAGCTCGATGCGTCCCGGCCTCCCTTCGAGCGCGTGCGCGCCATTCAGGCAGAGGTTCAGCAGGGCTTGCTCGAGGGTCACCCGATCGTGACGGGCAAGCGATGCACCCACGCCGCCCAGAATCTCCAGCTTGACCGAGGAGGGAAGCGCGATGCCGATCAGCCGCTCGGCGCCGCGCACGGTCTCGACCACGTCGCCGACCGCCCGCTCTCCCGTCCGTGCCTTGGCAAACGTCATCAGATTGGCGACGATCCTCTGGCCGCGACTGGCACCTTCGACGATGTCGTGCTGGCTCTTGCGTACGGCATCGACGGCCGCCATGACGTGCGTGATCACGCGGCGCGTCGCCGGGTCGATCGCAGGAAGCTGATCGGAGAGCGTCTCCAGCACGCCCAGCTGCTCCTGGCTGCGTGAGGCGAACCCCATCATCACCGTCAGCAGGTTGTTGAAGTCGTGGGCGACGGTGCCGACGATGGCGCCGATTGCATCGCTCTTTTGCGCCTGTAGCACTCGGTCACGGAGCGATTGCCGTTCCGCCTCCTCGCGACGACGGCCGGTGGTGTCCGAGACCCACAAGAGCGCGTTGCCGCCTCCGGCGCGCAGCACCTGGAAGTGCAGCGACCTGCCATCGGCAAGCGGCTGCTCCACGGCGCGGTCGCGACCGGATGCCAGGTCGCGGACGGTGCCGCCGGCGAGGGCGAATGGGCGGAGCACGCCTTCGAGGGTGCTGCCCCGGAGCGCCTCGGTGTCGTTGGTGTCGACCGAGCCTGCCAGGCCGGCGAGCCGCAGGAACCCATGATTCCAAAACACCGCGCCCTGCTGGTCATCGAGAATGACCAGGCCGTCCGGCATGGTATCCATCACCGCTTGCAGGATGAAGGTGCGCCGCGCCAGTGCCGCTTCGCTCAGCCGCTCGTTTTCGTCCAGGAGCCGGCGTAGCTCGTTCTCCTTGGTTCTGAGATCGGTCACGTCGATCGAAATCCGCACGATCTCGCCCTCGGCGGTGCGGTATTCGGTGCGCCTCAAGGTCCTGGCGCTGCGGTAGATCTCGTGCGGCGTGCCGTCCGCGGCGCGATGCTGCTGAACTCTCCGCTCGATGTACTGCTCCTTGGTCTCGCCGGGCCGACGCTCCCGGATCACGCCCGACTCCCATACGAGCTCGCTAAGCTCGCGGAAGGTCAACCCAGGCTCGATTCTGTCCGCCATCGGCCCGGATTCTTGCCGGAAGGACTCGTTGCAAAGCACGAGGCGATCCTCGACGTCGAAGAGTGCGAACCCGCCGTCGAGCGCCGCGATCGCCGCTTCCAGTCGGCGCTCGGCACGCCGAAGCGCCGTCACCTCGGTGATCAGCACCAGGACGCTGCCATCGGCCATGACAATGCGGCGCCAGTACATGTGCCGGCCGTCGCGCGTGCGGCCGGCCAAGCTGGCCGGTGTGGCCAAATTCGTCGCCAAGGCCTCGTTGCCCGGGAGATAGCCCAGCTGCACCATGGCGTCCCTGGCTTGCTTGCGGCTGAGCCCGACGCGAAACACCGAGAGCAGCTTTGGAAAATATGCGGTCGTCGCCGCGTTCCAGAGCTGCAGCCTGCCCTCGCGGTCGTAGAGCACGAGCGGGCCGTCGAGCGCGTCGATGGTCTCGCTCAGGCGTCGCCGTTCGGCCGCCAGCTCCAACCGGTCGCGCCGCCGCCGTCCGGCGACGCGGGCGAGCTGCGCAAACACGGCAGCGAGGATGAGCGAGAGCAGCACGAGGGCGGGAATCGCGATGCGGGATTGCCGCGTATTGGCGGCGAGCACGTCGTTGCGCGCGAACCCGACATTCACGATGAGCGGAAAATCCACCAGCCGCCGATAGCTATGGATGTGGTCGACGCCGTCGATGCTGCTGGTGATCTCGTAGGTGCCGGCCGGGTCGGGGAGGGTGAACATCGGCGTTTCGGCGAGCGAACGCTCCAGCGTGGAGGCGAGCCGCTCTCCTTCCAGTCCCGTGCGGGCACGGATGAAGCCATCTCTGCCGAGGATCGTCACGATACCGCCTGGACCGAGGTCGATCGACTGGTAGAACCGCACCAGGAAATTCGGATCCATCGAGGTGGCGACGATACCGGCGAATTGCCCATCCGGTTTGTTCAGACGGCGCGTTATCTGCAAGGCCCATTTGCCGGCAAAGCGCGTCAGCAGCGGGCGGCTGATATAGGGCTGGCCGGTATCGCGCTCGACATGGGCACGGAAATGGTCCCGGTCGGCGATGCTGACCGGTGCCGTTATCGGCCCGAGACTGCTCGCGGTGATGGATCCGTCGGCATCGGCGATGCCGAGCTGGAATGAGCTGTCCTCCGGTTTGGGCGCGTCGCCGAGCCATTGCGCCAGATTGAAGCCGGCCGGATCTTTTTCGAAGTCCCGCTGCAGGAACTGCATGCGCTGATCGATGCCGGCGATGGTCCGGATCAGCTGCTCTTCCAGGACGCGGGCGAGATTGGCCGTGTCGCGCCGAGCCTGATCGAGCGCGGCCTCGCGCTGCACCTGGAGCAGATAGAGAACGGCCGCCCACAGGCCTAGAATCAGGCAGATGCCGGCCAGGAGTATGGAGCTGCGGAGGGCACGATCGGGCTTCGCCAAAATAGATTGTGACAGTGTCGCATCCATGGCCCGCGCACCCCTGGACCCGTGTGGACGGTTGTCGCGGTAACGGCCCCGTCCGCGAGGATGCTACCGGAGATGGCGGGCCAGCGCCATGAGATGCGCCCAAATGGCCGGCCTTTCGGCGTGCCGGCTTCAGAGCGAGGGCGGTATCGGCAGGGCGATGGCCCGGCTCAACGAGCCCTTGTGGCGGTCGAAGACCTGCTGGACGCTTTGAATCGAGCCGGTTCTGACTTGGTCGCTCCAGCACTGGGTCCAGGCCACGCGGTTGGCGTATATCTGCTCCACCTCACGGCGGTTCTCGTGGACGTAGACGATGAGGAGCAGGCAGTCGAGGTAGAGCCGGTTGCCGTTGGTGACTGTCGCCTTCAACCGATCGAGATTGCGCAGGTGCTGTTGCAGCACCAGCATCTGCCGCTTCAGCGCCTGCACCAGGTTCTCGACCAGGAGCAGATTCGATGGGTCGGCGCGGACTGCGTCGTTGTGCTTCAGCGCCTCCGCCGGTTGTATCGCCTCATTGAGCGAGCGCAGCACCCGGTGCCAAAGATCGATCCGCACGCAGGCCCTGACCGCCTCCTGCTGGATCGTCGTCAGGATCAGGTCGGCGGTCAGCCGCTCCTTGGCGATCCCGCACTTGGCCAGGCGCTCCGCCAACGAGCGATATCGTGCTGGGAAATCCGACAGCTCCGCCTCGGAGAGGCCGCGAAAGCGCTGCAGGGCCTCGAGCACGACGTTCACGCTGGAGTTCGCCGACTCGGCCTGGTTGCGAGGCGGCTGCAGGAAAATGAGCACCTCATCGGGCAGGCGCTCGCCGATGGCGACGGAGGTGGTTATTCCCATCGCCAGCACGCGCGTAATGAGCGCCAGCACGCAGGCGTTGTAGGGCTCGTCGAGGCCGTACTCCTTCAACAGCGCCGTCGTGCTGCCATGCTTGATGAAATCGATACCCTTGACGCCGAAATTGTCGACCATGTTCACCCTGCCGTCGATCAGGTTGAACAGGATCTTGGTTCCGACGAGCAGGTTTTCCCGTTCCCGCAGCGCAAAGCGCCTGGTCAGCGCCAGATCGCTCAAGACCTCGCGCTCGACCTCACCGAAACTGACCGACACGCCTTCGAAGGTGAGCCCTTCGAGGCTGGCGGCGCTGTCGCGAAGCAGTGCCGCCAGCGCCTCTGCCGATGCTCTGCCGGAAAGGGAACGCCCTGTCATCGAATGGTCGAAGCGCTGGATATCACGAGAGCGGCATTCAGCTCAGCAGCGCCAGGCCGCGCAGCTCGGCCAGCATCTCGCTCATGGTGAGCGCGGCGGCGGCCCGTTGCGCCCGGCGGGCGGCGTAGCGCGTCGCATAGTCCATGCTCAAGCCCGCGGAGCGGGCGGCGGTGAATGCGGAGAACAGCACCGCCTTGAACGCGCCCAGCTCGTATTCCTTCTGACGCCGCGGCCAGTCGGCGTGCAGGCGGACCATCATGGCCGCGTCGAGCGGCGGCGTCGCCGGATCAAACAGCCGTCTGAGCGCCCAGAGCACCTCGAGCGTGCTGGGGTCGAGCGGTCGGCCATCGATGCTCATGCGGATTCTCCTGGCAAGCGCACGGCCGTAGAACCTAGGGCAAGAGTGTCTCTAACCTGCCCGACTGCAAAGCGCGCGGCAGGTGGGTGGATGGAGCATGCCGACGCCCGAGATTAGCGCATAACGAGCCCGGTCCAGTAAATAAGCTGGCCGGTCGATCCAGGCTCCCCGTACGAGCGCCGTCCGCGGAGAATGCTTGCTCCTCGGCGGCATTCCGGGTCTATCCTGGGCGTCTCATGGAGGAGCCGAGATGCGAAAGCCGCAATTCCGCGCGCGCGGGCCGCATATTCCCCCCTTGGACGGGGTCGTCCAGTACCCGTTCGAGCCGGGCTACGTCGTTTTCACCCAACCCACGGCCAAGCGGCTCCGGGTCCAAGTCGGCGACATCATGATCGCAGACACGACCCGAGCCCTCATGCTGTGGGAAACCGAGCATCTGCCGGTCTACTATTTCCCGCTGGCGGACATTCGCATGGACCTGATGACGGCGACGGGCCACGCGAGCCAGTGCCCCTACAAGGGAACGGCGCGCTACTACACCGTCGCTGCCGGCGGCAAGGCGATCGAAAACATCATGTGGCAGTACCCCGATCCGATCCCGGGCTGCCCGCCGATCGCCGACTATGGCAGCTTCTATTGGACCAAGGCCGACCACTGGTACGAGGAGGACGAGGAGGTCTTCGTGCATGCGCGCGATCCCTATCGGCGCATCGATTGCCTGGCGAGCAGCCGGCAGGTTCAAATCTACGTCCGGGGCGTGCTGGTGGCGGACTCTTCTCGCGCGGTGTTCCTCTACGAGACAGGTTTGCCCACGCGCTTCTATCTGCCGCCGGAAGACGTGCGCGCCGACATCCTGGCCGCCAGCGAGCACCGCACATCCTGTCCCTACAAGGGCCGCGCCAGCTACTGGCATGTCGTCGTCAACGGCCAGCGCCACGAGAACCTGATTTGGTTCTACGCGGAGACGCGGGCAGAGGTGGCGCCGATCAGGGGACGCCTTGCCTTCTACAATGAGAAGGTGGACCGCATCCTCCTCGATGGCGAGGAGCTGCCCCGCCCGGCTCCGGTTGCCTAGTGTGCCGGTTCCGAAGTTCGCCGGCATCGCCGGCGCACTTCGGAACCGGCACACGACATATTCAATAAGCTAGTGTCGACCTGAATCGGAAATTCGCAGTCACGAATTTCAGATTCACGACACTAGGAGCTGCTAGTCACAGGATCCCGCGTCGTAGGTCGTTTGCGCATCGAGAGGGAAGATCGGCCGCGGCACATGGCTGTAAGGGAAGCGCTGGACCTGCGTCGTCGAGAGCCCGGTGCCGTCGCAGACGATGATCCTCCCCGCGATCGGTCCGAAGGCGGCGCGGAAATGTTGCTGGGATTTGAGGGCGACGACCCGGTGCCGCGCCGGATCGATGCCGAAGGCGCGGAATTGCTGCTGATCCAGCATCTGGCTCGGCACGCTCACGACCAGGATCGAAACGCCATTCGCCTCCAGCACGGCACTCGGCCCGAAGTTGAGCTTGAGGCCGCCCACCATCGGTCCGTCGCCCGTGTAGTTGCCGTCGAATAGGCCGACAAGCGTGCCGGACAGCTTGAGCGGCGGCCCGCCAAAGGCCGGGTCGGTCTTGCCGCCCAGCAGGATTTCGACGCGCTCGCCGGGCGCATGCCGGTTGAGCTCGAGGGCGGCCTCAGGGTCGACCATCGGCCCGAAGCAAGCGCCTTCGAGCTGCGCCGTCAGCATGGCGCTGAGCAGCTCCGTCGCGTCGCCATAGGCGCCGCCGCCGGGATTGTCCGAGTATTCGGCGATGATCAGCGGACCGGCAGAGAGCGGGTGCGCTCGCGCGATCTCGATCGCCTCAGCGATGGTGAAGAAGCGGTTCAGCACGTCGTGGCGCTGATCCCACATCGCCTTGGCGATGCTCCGGGCAAATTGCCGATGCGATCCCATGTCGCCTTCCGCCGTCACCAGCACGGTCGGGCCGACCTCTGCGATATCGGCTTGGGCGAAGCCGCCATTGATGCTGACCGCGAACACGTCCGGCCGCTTCTCATAGTCTCGCGCCTTCGCTACCCACTCGATCATCGGGCCGATGTCGGTGCGGCAGCCATTCGGCTCCTCGAGCATCGGTACATGCACGCGGATGGTGCTGGGCTTGATCTCGCCGGCCATGGTCCGGTGAATGGCTTCCGCCGCCTGCCGTGCCACCTCGCGCATGTCCACATGCGGGTAAGTCTTGAACGAGACGATGACTTGCGCCAGATCGCACATACGCTCGGTGACGTTCGCATGTAGGTCGAGGGTGATCCCGATCGGCACGTCGGGGCCCAGCACTGCGCGGAGTCTCGCCAGGGTCTCGCCTTCGCCGTCTTCGCTCGCTTCCGTGACCATGGCGCCATGGAGGGCCAGCAGGACGCCGTCGATCCGCTCCTTGTTGCGGCGCGCGGTATCGACCATCACGCCGACGATGCGCTCGAAGGCCTCGGATGTCACCGGACCGGCCGGCTCGGCGAACGCGCTGATGCTGTGGATGACCGTGCTGCCGTGCCGGCGCGCCACGTCGAGGAAGCCGGCGAGGCCGGTATTCGCCTCGCCCCGCGCCGCCATGGCGCTGTTGCCGAGATACAAGGTGCGATCCACGAAGGATTGGTAGCCGGCCTTGCGCCGGCTGAAGCAATGGCTCTCATGCGAGAACTCGCCGGTGAGGATGGTGAAGGCCATGGCGACCGATCCAGCTCTTGCGCTCTTGAAGAGCGGAAGGTTAGTTCAGTCGATACAGGCAGTCGATCTGAAACGCGGGTGGGTTCGGCTCGTGCCGGCGCATTGTCAGGAGAGAGATATGCAAATCCGCTCGGCCATGCTCGATGACGCGGCCGCGGTCGGCGAGCTCATGCGGGAACTTGGATATGAGCTCACCGACGCAAAGACAGCACGCCGGCTTGAAGCTGTATTGGCGACCGGATGCGATAAGGTCTACCTCTTGGTCGAAGGCGATGATCCGCTCGGGCTGGTTGCACTCCGTCGGGCTCCGGCGCTGCATCGCGCCTTGCCGATTGCGACCATCACCGTCCTTGTCGTGCATGCTGGGGCACGGCGTCGTGGCGCCGGCCGCTGCATGATCGAACATGCGACCAAGTGGGCTCGGGAGAACGGTTGCTGCTCCGTCGGTCTCACCACGCGAATATCACGCACAGAGGCGCATGCATTCTATCGGGCCGTCGGATTCGAGAGCAAATCCGTCGGCTTTTACCGAAATCTGGACGACTAAGGCGCCTCTTGGCTCAGGCCGCGAACCTGATCGCAGTCGGCAGCGTGCCGGCCTCGGCGGCCAGTACATGGTCCGGCGGCACCTCGTTCCAATGGTGGAGATCGGCATCGAGCGGCTCGGAGACGACGGTGAGATTGCCGTGCTCGCTGCTCCAGTAGAGCGACGGCGGATTGCCCTCGGAGGCATAGCGGATCGCATAGAGACGATGGCCGTCGGAGAGGGCGGCGGTCATGCGGAAGGCTTCGGTCACCTCGGCCGCGCGCGCCGTCGCCTGCACCAGGGCCAGCGAGCGGTTGATGGCCTCCACCGGATCGCGCTCGAGCCCGTTGGCGAACAGCATCAGGAAGAACAGCTCGCTATCGGTGGTGCCCAGCCGGTGCACGAACAGCTCGTCCGGCACCAGATTCTCCAGCTTGCGCCTGAGGCGGTCATAGCCGCCGACCTGCCCGTTGTGCATGAACATCCAGCCCTTATGGCCAAAGGGATGGCAGTTGGCTCTGGAGGTGGCGGTCCCGGTCGAGGCGCGCACATGGGCGAAGAACAGCCGTGATGAGATCTGGTGCGACAGGCTGCGCAGATTGGGGTCGTTCCAGGCCGGCAGAATATCCCGGTAGATGCCGGGGATGTCGCGTTCGCCGTACCAGCCCACGCCGAAGCCGTCGCCATTGGTGGTGACATGCGTCTTGCGCGCATGCAGGCTCTGATGGATGAGCGAATTCTCCGGCTCGAAGATGAGCGTGTCCAGATAGATGGGTTGACCGCGATAGGTGAGCCAGCGGCACATGGTGCAATCCCCCCGAAGCGTCACCGAAGCCAGCAACTCTCGCAGATTCGCAGACTCGGGCAAACAAGGCGTTAAGCCGATCCACCGCTCCTGGAGCCTCGCCGGGGACGAAGATTTCGCGAGGTTCCAAGCGCCTTCTGGTGTATTCGTTGACGGCGTTGCGGCAAGGAAAAGGCACGCCGCGGAACACCCCGGACTTGTTTGCAAGTCCCTAAGAATGCTGGGAAAATCGGCGGCAATCGAAGCCGCCCGAGGGGAAACGCCTATGCTGAATCGCTTCATCGACCTCTATAGCGACACCAAGACCAAGCCGACGCGGGAAATGCGGGCGTTCATGGCGAATGCCGAGGTCGGTGACGAGCAGAAGGATGAGGACCCGACGGTGCTGAGGCTGGCCGAGAGGGTCTGCGATCTCTTGGGCAAGGAGGCGGCCGTGTTCCTGCCGTCGGGCACCATGTGCAACGAGATTGCGCTCGCGGTGCACTGTCGGCCGGGGGACGAGGTGATTTGCGATCGCACCGCCCACATCGTCACCTCCGAGGCCGGAGGGCCGGCGGCGCTTGCCGGCGTGATGATTCATTCGATCGACGGCGATCGTGGGATGTACAGCGCCGCACAGCTCGCAGAGGCGATCCGCACCGAGACCCGCTACACCCCACGCTCGCGCCTGGCCGTCGTCGAGCAAACCTCGAACTTCGGCGGCGGCTCGATCTGGCCGCTCGCCCAAATCGAGGATGTGGCTGCGGTCGCGCGCGCCCGCAATATGTCGCTCCACATGGATGGCGCCCGGCTGTTGAATGCCACCATTGCCTCAGGCGTAACGGCGCGACGTTACGCCGAACCCTTCGACACCGCATGGATCGACTTCACCAAGGGTTTGGGAGCGCCCGTGGGCGCGATGCTGGCGGGATCCAAGGATCACATCAACGAGGCCTGGCGGTTGAAACAGCGCCTGGGCGGTGCCATGCGCCAAGCCGGCATCATCGCTGCAGCCGGGCTCTATGCGCTCGATCACCACGTCGACCGCCTGAGCGAGGACCACGACAACGCCCGCCATTTCGCCTGCGGGCTGGCGGAGATCGACGGGATCGAGATCGATTCGGACCGGGTGGAGACCAACATCGTCTTCTTCGACGTCGCGGCGCTGGGTTGGCAGGCGAGCGATCTCGTGGCCGTGCTCAAGGGTGAAGGTGTGGGACTCGGTGCCTTCGGCCCTTCGCGCATCCGCGCCGTCACCCATCTCGACGTCGCCCGCGCCGATATCGACCGGGCGCTTGGCATCATTCGCGCCGTACTGGCCCGGCGCCGCAATTAGCCGTCTATTCCGGAGCGATGCCGATGCTGGAGATCTTCTCGCTCAAGGAACGAGTGGCGCTGGTGACCGGCGCATCGCACGGGCTGGGTGCCGCCATGGCGGAGGGACTCGCCCGCGCCGGCGCCCATGTCGTCATGAATGCCCGCGGCGCCGAGCGCCTCCAGACCGCCGTACGCGCCCTCAAGGATGCGGGGCTCTCCGTCAGCGCCTCGCCGTTCGATACGATGGATGCACCGGCCGCCCGGGCGGCGCTGGAACGCATCAAGGCCGAGCATGGACGCCTCGACATCCTCATCAACAACGCAGCCTATGGCGTGCCGAAGAACACCCTGGAGACGAGCGATGGGGAGTGGTCCGAGATCCTGAACGTAGCGCTCACCTCCTGCGTGCGCTTGTCGAGGCAGGCGGTGCCGATGATGGCTGAGCGCCGATGGGGGCGCATCATCATGATCTCCTCGATCAATGCCCGGATCGTGCGCGGTACCAACACCGCCTATGTCGCGGCCAAGGCCGGGCTCGAAGGACTGACCCGTGCCATGGCTTCCGAATTCGCCGAGTTCGGCATCAACGTCAATGCCATCGCTCCGGGATACATCGCCACCAACGAGGGAACGGCGCTCCGCACCAATCCGCAGCTTCGCGATTGGATCGCCGGGCGCACGGTCCTGAAGCGTTGGGGACGGGCCGCTGAGCTTGCCGGCGCGGCCGTGTTCCTGGCGAGCGAGGCGGCCTCCTACACCACCGGCCATGTGCTGACCGTCGACGGCGGCATGTCGATTGCGATCTGAGGCTAAGCCGGAGGTGCGTCGTCTCCAAGGAGCGGAAGCAGCCCGGCGATGTCCTCCAGGACGAAATCGGGACGCGGCACGGACCGGTGGAGCTCGACGCCTCGACGGTTGATCCAAGCGATCCTCAGCCCCAACGGCTTGCCGCCGACCATGTCGGTGAACTGCGACTGGCCTGCGTGCAGGATCCGATCCTTAGGCACGCCCGCATGCTCGATCAAATAGCGGAACAACGTGCCGTCGGGCTTGTAGCCCCGGGCGCGCTCTGCCGTACAGACGAGATCGAAGCTCCGGCCGAGGGGCGTCAGAGCCAGCAAATCGTCGTCGATGTTGGAGACAATCGCTAGCCGATGCCGCCGGCTCAGGGCATCCAGCGTCGCGGTCACCTCCGGATAGAGCCTGAAGCCGCCGAACGCGTCGAAATAGCGCCCGATCAGCCCGGGGCGGCCGTCGAGGCCGAAATGCGCGAACGCCTCCGACAAGGAAAGCTCGCAGATCTCCTTGTAGCTTCGATAGGGCTCCCAATAGCGCGCGATGTTGCGCTCTTCCCAGTATTCCCAGAAGGGCTTGACGTCGACCTCAGCCGCACCGCTGTCGGCGAGGATCGAGCGGAATGCCCCGTAGGAGCCTTCGCGCACGCTGATAAGCGTGCCGAAGACGTCGAAGGAAAGCAGCTGGGGAGGCGGGTGAATGCGCGAACCCATCGTGCCGTCGCCCGCAGGCGAGCCGGTCCGGCGTCGGCTAGTGAACCGTCGCCTTGGGGCCAAGCTCGATCGCTTGGCGGAACGCGCGGTTGGCCTCGGAGAGAATGATCTGCCGTGTGGTCTGGATGACGAAGGGCGCCCATTCCGTGCCGAACAGCATGGCGATCGAGCCGTACACCAGGAACAGCCCGGGCTTGGCTTGCGGTGCCGCCTCGCGCACGGCTTTCGCATAGCTCGCCAGGATCTGCACGAGCTTTCGGCGTTCGGCGTGGTTGCGGGCGCCACGGGCGAGCTTGGTCGAATTGACGGAGGCGGGAAAGTCCGAGGGGACATGCTCGAAAAACTCGGAGAGCAACGTCACCACCGCGGCATGCGGCTGGGTGCTCGCCTGCCCGGCAATGAGCCTGTCGGCTCGGTCGAGCCATTCCTCGATCGCCCCGATCGGCCGCAGGGACACGAAATCGATGGTCGCCGTCGCGAAGGTGAGCACGCGCTCATCGACCGGCGTGCCGGCAAGCACGCCGCAGAGCTTCTCGGCGTAGAACGCGCGCAGCTTGTGGAGCGCCTGAGCCTCCTCGGGCGAGAGGTCATCGACCGAGATGTCGCGCACGGCGTGGGGGGAACGCATGGTCAAAGGCTTCACGGGTCGGTCCATTCTGCTTGGGACCTTCCAACGAGAAGCGGCAAGTCCCTCTTCATGATGTTAGCGGAGGTGCGGAACCGACGCCAGCTTCGGACCTGCGGCCATCGCGCCCGCCGCCGGCTGGCGCGCGGTATTTTGCTGCGTTTCCCGGATTTTGCGGTAAGAACAAGGTGAGGAAAGCAGCGGTCGTTCGCAGCGCGGGAAGCGCCATTGCCGGAAGAGCACGCCGCCCATGGAGCCCACGCAAGCCGCATCGGTCGAACTCAGGCACGAGCGCGACCGCTTCGTGGCCTTCGCCTTCGCCGCAGCGGATCTCCTGCTCGAAGTCGGCGCCGACGGACTTGTCATATTTGCCGCCGGCGCAGCTCGTCGCCTGACCGGCCGCGCCGCCGAGGCCTTGGTCGGCACCCCGATCGAGGGGCTGCTCATTCCCCCGGACTTTCGCCTGGTCGCCGCGCTCTTGCTCAAGCTCGAGGGCGGCCAGCGGCTGGCGCCCACCAGGGTCAAGATGGCGCAAGCAACCGACGGCGCCGGCCAGGCTCTGCTCAGCGTCTTTCGCCTGCCGCAGAACAAGGTCTGCCATGTGGCACTCTGCGAATTGCCCAGCGGCAGCCAGGAGGAGCCGCGCGACGCCGCGACCGGTCTGTTGACCGCCGAGTCGTTCAATTCCCGCATGGAGGCCTATCTCGCCGCCAGCAGCGACGGCGGCATGAGCCGCAAGCTCAGCCTCGTCGAGATCCCCGGGCTCGCACGGCTAAGCGAGCCAGGCCCCGAGCTCGACCGCCTCCTGGCCGATATCGGCGCCGCCTTGCGGGTCATCGCCTCCGATAGCGGGCTTGCTGGACGGCTGAACGAGGAGCGCTTTGGGGTCGTGCAGGGCAAGTATGCCGAGGCGGGCGAGCTCGCCGACAGTCTGAAGGCCATCGCCGCCAGTGTGTCGGCGGCGATCGGGCCGGTTGCGATCGGTGTCAGCAACCTCGACCTCGCCAACCCGCCGGGTTCGGCGGCCGATCGGGTTCGCGCCGTGCGCTACGCGCTCCGGCAATTCGCCGCCTCCGGTGCTGCGGGGCTTTCCGGCACTTCGCTCTGGCAGTCGCTCGAGGAAATGACGAGTGCTGCCGCCGGTCGCATCCAGTCCGTGCGCGAGGCGGTCAAGGACGGCCAGATCAAGCTCATCTACCAGCCGGTCGTTCGTCTGGAGGACCGAAAGCTGCACCACTACGAGGCGCTGGCGCGCCGCGACGATGTCGCTTCGATCGCCGAGTTCGTGCAGTTCGCCGAGCAAGTCGACCTCATCTGCGAGATCGACATGGCGGTGGTGCAAGGGGTGCTCAGAACGCTCAGGAGCAGCGACCGGTCGGTCAAGATCGCCGCCAACCTCTCCGCCAAATCGATCGAGAACGATCGCTTCATGAGCGATCTCAGGCGGAGCCTCAAGACCATGGGCGTGCCGGCGGAGCGGCTCCTGTTCGAGGTGACGGAGACCACGGAATTTGCCGATCTCGCCAAGGCCGAATCGGTGCTGAATTCCCTGCAAGCGATGGGGCACGCGGTTTGCCTCGACGATTTCGGCGCCGGGGCTGCCTCCATGCGCTACATCCAGGCGCTCAGCGTCGATTTCGTGAAGATCGACGGCCGCTTCATCCAGGAGCGCGCGGCCGGCCCCCGTGACCGCGCCATCTTGGAGGCGATCGTGACCCTTTGCCGCAGCGTCTCGATCAAGACCATCGTCGAGATGGTGGAGACCGAAGAGCAGTCCGCGCGCGCCTCCTCCCTCGCCATCGATTTCGGCCAAGGCTACCTCTTCGGCCGTCCGGCGCCGATGCCGTAAGCCTCATCGGGGCGCCGATTTTGGCCGGTGTTAGAAGAGGATAAGAAGGGTACGACGCTTTTTTAATGCGAATATAGTTAAAATACCGATAAATCGCTTGCTAAGGCGCGGAGCCTGCACTAGCGTGCGTGGCATTGGGCGATCCGCACAAGCTTCGGTGACAAACCGAAAGGCGGGCGCCCGGTGAACGGGTAACAGATGGCAGCTGTCCCGGTGGCTTGATGCAGACGATCGACGCTATCCCCGGCCCAGTGCCCGATGGGCAACGCCGCGCCGGGCGCCCAGTCCGCCAGCGCGATCGCCGTAGGCAGAAGCCCTCTGAAGAACCTGCCAAGCGCCCTCCGGTAGAGGGTTGGTTTCCGGTTCTTCTTGGGGAGTGATGCCGTGGTCGAGTTTATCCAGCCCCCGCGCGAGCTACGTCAGAAAACCGGCAAAGGCGTGCCCGGCGCCGGGCTGCGCAGCGTGCGCACCGCCGAGGACGCCTTCAAACGCCACCAGAATCGCGTCGACTACGGGAATATCGCCGGCCCGTCCTTGGATCGCTTGAGCGAGCTCCTGAGCCGCCTCATCCTCGAGCCCGCCGACAGCGCAGCCGCGAAGCAGGCCTACGAGATCGCCCACAACCTTCGAGGCGAGGGCGGCAGCTTCGGCTATCCCGCCGTCTCGCAGGTGGCAACGCTCATGTCGCGGGTATTCGACGGGTCCGACGATCTGGACCGGCGCCAGCTCGACGTCATCCGCCTGCAGCTCGCCACCCTCAAGGCCATCGTCCGCTCCCGCGCCAAGGGCGCGCCTTCCGGAATCACCATCGAGGTCATCAGTGGCCTGGCCCAGCTGGTCGAGCGCTATGTCGACTACACGGCTCCCGGTGCCGGCGGGAACGAGATGGCGCCGGCAGGCGCGGCCTAGGGTCCGGCCAGGTGACGACGAGGTGGCGAGCGCGGGTCGTAGGGGGAGCGGTGGATCAGTCGGCTGATCGTGCATCGGGGACGGGAGCAGAAGGACCGGCCCTTGTGTTCGTGCCTGGAGGCGGGCGGAAATCTCCACCGCTTCCAGGCGCCCCGCGATCATCCCAGAGCCAATTCTAGCGACGGTAACGTCATGCGATTGAGCGACCGAGAAATCCTGCTGGGTGCGATCGAGACGGTGGTCGGCGCCGACACCGATGTCGCCCGCTATCTGGCGCGTGCCATCGAATCCGACGATCCGCTCGATCTGCTTTTGGCCCAGGCGGCCTTTGACGAGCTCGACCCGGACTACCGCCGGGCCGTGGTCGAGGAGGTCGAGCAGCGCACCGGTCCCTTGGTGAAGCCGGCTCAGAGCGAGCCGCCGCCCCGCCTGGCGGTCGCCTAGCCCCTCGAGCTGCGACCGGCTCCCGACGCCTCTCGACGCCGGTCCCTCGACGCCCGAGCGGCGTACTTGCCTTTGGATAGCGGTTTCGGCTCACATGGCTCCGGTCGCCCATGGGCTGGTCCCATGGGCTCAAAGCGCGTCGATCCCGCGAGGCATGAGCCGTGGCGCCTTATCTCGATCCAAAATCGGTTGCCGGCAAGATCCCGGTGGCGGAGATGCATGTGCCGCTCATCGTGGTGGGCGCCGGCAGCGCCGGATTGGCCGCCGCGCTCGAAGCCGCACGGGCCGGCGTCAAGACCATGCTCGTCGACGAGAACCCGGTGGCGGGCGCGCTCATGGGGCTCGACGTCCCGTTGCATTTCGGCCAGCGGATGAATGCCGCCGTCCAGAACAAAGAGCGGCTCGTCGAGCGGCTCGTCGACAGCAATCCCGGCCTGGCTGAAGCCTTCGAGCTCGGCATCGAGGTCCAGCTCGGCACCTATGCCTGGGGCGCCTTCCTCAATGGGCCGACGGTCCGCACGCTGCAAAAGCCCATGCTGGGGCTCGCCGACGAGGACCGCTCCTGGATGGTGAGCTTCGAGCATCTCATCGTTGCCGCCGGCGCCCGCGACCTCGGCCTATCCTTTGCCGGATGGGAGAAGCCGGGCGTGATGGGCGTTGCTGGTGCGATGGCTCTCATCCGGCGCTACAAGGCCTTCGACGGACGCCGGCTGGTGATCCTGGGCTCGGGCGCACCCGCCCTGGAGATGGCGCTGGCCGCCCTCGAGGGCGGGCTGACCGTCGCCGCATTGGTCGAGATCGAAGCCTCTGTGCGCGGACCGGCGGACTTACGAGAGAAGCTCGCGCGGCACGGCGTTCCCCTCATGACCCGCCATGCGATCAGCCAAGCGCGGGGTGCTACGGAGGTCGCTTCCGCCGTGCTGGTGCGTCTGGACGATGCCGGCGCGCCGATCCCCTCGAGCGAGGTCGAGATCGCCTGTGACAGCATCGTCACCGCCATCGGTCTCGTTCCCAATGTCGAGCTCCTGGACGTGCTTGGCTGCCGACTACACTTTCGCTCCGAGCTCGGCGGCTATGTGCCGGTCATCGACGACGCCGGTCGAACCACGCAAGGTTGCGTGCGCGCCATCGGCGACTGCGCCGGCGTCTTCGAGGCCAAGGTCTTGCATCCGGAGCTCGCGGTCGCCGAGGGGCGCCGCGCCGGACTTGCGGCGGCGGCGGAATTGGGCGCAGTCGGCGCGGATGCCGCGACGGCGCTCCGGCAGGCGATTCCCTCATCCGACTTCGACTCGCCCGCGGCCATTCACCCCTACTGGCAGGAGTGGCTTCGGATCGAGATCGCCGTCGGCGGCTGGGAGGTTCATGTCTGCCAGTGCGAGGATGTTAGCCGCGGCGACCTGGTCGAGCTCAGGCCGCCTTCCTACCTCAAATGGGGCTCCTCGCAGATGCGTGGGCGCACGCTCAAGACGCTCGCCCAAGACGGACCCGTCAATCAGGACCAGGTGAAGCGGCTGACCAGAGCCGGGATGGGGCCCTGCCAGGGTCGTCGCTGCCGCGAGCAGGTGCAGATGCTGCTGGCGAGCGCAACCGGAGTGCCGGTCGACCAGATTCCGTTGGCGAGCTACCGCGCGCCGATCCGGCCGTTGCCTTTGAGCGTGCTGTGGCCGCACGAGGAGACCGAGGCAATGCGCGAGCATTGGGATATCTGGTTCGGCATCCCCACACAGTTCACACCCCATTGGGAGATGGACCCGGTCTCGCCGGCGGTGCCGGGTGCCAAGCAGCCTTCGACCCCTTCGGGGAAATAGGATGGCGGAGCGCAATCCCGAAGCGGCCGCCAGCGGCAAGACCGGCGCCAGCGTCGTCATCATCGGCGGCGGTGTCACCGGTTTGAGCGCGGGATGGTGGCTGGCGCGCTCGGGCGTGGACGTGCTGGTGCTGGACAAGGGCATCGTCGGCTGGGAAGCCTCCGGCCGCAATGGCGGCGGCGCCACCCACGCCTATAGCCCGTTTTTCATGGAGGAGCAGCGGCTCTGGCCGCAAATGGACGAGCTCCTGGGCTACCCGACGGAATACCAACGCCACCGCATCCGCGTGGCGCTCGACGACGCGCAGATGGAGCGCTTCAACCGCATCGCCGCCATCGCCGACGGCCAGGGCTTCAAATGCGACTATTTGGATCGCAAGAACCTGGCGGAGCTGGTGCCGTTGGTCGGCGACAACGCCGTGGGCGGCCTCTTCTGCCACTATGGCGGCCACGCCAATCCGCAGCGCACCACCCAAGCCTATGCCTGGGCGCTCGAGGACCACGGCGGTCGCATCCTGCAGCACGCGACGGTGACCGGCATCACCGTCAAGGCCGGCAAGGTCTGCGAGGTGGTCACCGACCGGGGTCGCTTCGGCTGCGAGATCCTGGTGATCGCCGCCGGGCCGCAGACCGGTCTTCTCGCCGCCATGCTCGGTGCCGAGCTCCCGCTGGCACCGGCCAGGGTCGAGATGATCGTGACCGAGCCGGTGCCGCTCATGCGCTACGGCGGGGTCGACGGCAATGGGCTCTATGGCCGGCAGACGCTGCGCGGCAACCTCGCCTATGGCGGCGGTCCGCATGAATGGATCGAGATCGACGGCATGCAGACCCCGCCCAGGGTCACCACCTCGCTTCTCCGGCATCTCGGCCGCAGGCTTGCCGAGATGTTTCCGAAGGCCGCCCATGTCCGGATCATCCGCAGCTGGGGCGGCATCGTCGAGAACACGCCCGACGGCAGGCCGGTCATCGATCGGCTGCAGGACCCGAGCAACGCCGTGCTCGCCACCATGTCGAGCGTCGGCTTCGGCCTATCGCCGGCGACCGGACGGGTGATCATGGAGCTGGTCCGCGATGGAGGCTGCTCCTTCGCCAATCTGACCCCGATCAGCCTCGCGCGCTTCCGGGGCCTGCCCGCAGATTGGCGGGAGCGACTGGGATGGATTCCAGTCCCGATGACAATGCCCGCAGCCGCCGATGCGGCGCGCTAGAGCCGCAGCTTCGCAAGCTTCTGACCACGATCCCTCTCGTTGCCCGATGCCGAGAGCGTGGCATAGGCTGCAGACCGCGTCGCGAGCATCCCTGCTCATTCCCACCAATCGCCGTCCGGAGACTCCAATGCAGCTCAGCCGTCCCGTGCTCGCTCATGAAGAGCTCACCGTCAGCGACGGCATGGTCGTGGCCCAGCACCCGCTGGGTGCCCGGATCGGCGTCGAGGTGCTGGAGCGCGGCGGCAATGCCGTCGATGCGGCCGTCACCACCGCCTTCGCCATGGGGGTCCTGCAGCCTTTGATGAACGGCATCGGCGGCGGCGGCAATATGGTGCTGCATTTTGCCGACGATGACGCGGCGTCGGTCTATTACAGCATGCCGGCGCCGGGCCTGGCGCGTCCCGATATGTACAAGCTGGCACCCGCCGGCGGCGAGCTGGAGGCGGCCGGCAGCCATTTCTCCCGCAGCTTCGCTTGGCCCGAGGTCAAGGGCAACGCCAACACCAAGGGCTACGGCTCGATCGGCGTTCCCGGCACCGTCGCCGGCTTGGCCTTGGCGCTGGAGCGCTGGGGCACGATGGATCTTGCCCAGGCGATGCAGCCGGCGATCCGGTTGGCCGAAGAGGGCTTCCCCGTCGGCCATCATTTCACGCTGGCCTCGGTCGCGGACCGGGCGACCTTCCAAGCCTATAAGGGAACGGCACAGGTCTACTATCCCGGCGGCCAGCCGATCCCGGTCGGCGGCCGCTTCGTGCAAAAGGACCATGCCCGCACCTTGCGCATCATCGCCAAGAAGGGGCCGGCCGGATTCTACAAGGGTGAGATCGCGGAGATGATCGGCGATGACTGCGCCAGGAACGGCGGCACGCTGAGGGCCGCCGACCTGGCGCACTACCGCGCCCATGTCATGGAGCCGATCCGCAGCCGCTACCGCGCCCACGGGCTCATCGCCATGCCGCATCTGACCGCCGGCACCACGGTGGTGGAGATCCTCAACATCCTGGAGCATTTCGATCTGGCACGGATCGGCTGGGGCAGGCCCGAGGCGCTGCATCTCGTGGCCGAGGCCATTCGTCTCGCCGCCGCCGATCGCTTCACCTTCATGGGCGACCACCAAGATGCGCCTTTGACCGAGCTCGCGAGCAAGGATTATGCGGCAAGCCGCGCCGCCTTGATCTCGACCCGGCGGGCCGGCGAGCCGCTCGCCGGCGATCCGTGGCGCCGGGCGGGCCAGGTGCGGCCGCGGAATTTCCCGAAGCCGGCCGGTGCCGCCGACGATCGCGGCACGACCCACATCACCGTCGTCGACCGCAAGCGCAATGCGGTGTCCCTGACCCAGACCAACTACGGCTATTCCGGTGTGGTCAATCCCGGGGTCGGCGTGATGATGAATAACGCCATGGGTTGGTTCTGCCCGCTGCCGGGCACCATCAACTCGGTGGCGCCCGGCAAGGCCGGCCTCAACAACATGACGCCGATCCTCATCCTTCGCGCCGGACGGCTGAAGGCGGCAATCGGCGCGTCGGGCGGGCGGCGCATCTGGACCGCGGTTGCCCAGTCGATCGTCAACTATCTCGATTTCGGGCTGTCGCTGCAGGAGGCGGTGCAGGCACCGCGCCTCCATGCCGAGACCGACGATCTGCTCATCGACGGGAGGTTCGGGGCCAAGGTCAAGGCGGCGCTTGAGCGCAAGGGCCACCGCGTGGCGGTGGCAACCCCGCATTTCGACCGCTCGCCCTATTCCGAGCCCAACGGCATCGCCGTCGCCGGAACGAAGCTCAAGAGTGCCGTTTATCCCGTGGCGAAGCCAACCTACGCGGCGGGCTATCCCGGCGGCGATCCGGCCCCGGCCGAGGCCGACACGCTCGCCCCCAGGCCCGACCTGCACCCTTAAGCGAGAGCCGGTGCGGGCGCCGGGATCGGCAGGTCAGCCGGCGTGGTGGCGCGGCCGTGTGCGGCCGCGCTCGCCGCCGCGCGACTGGCGCCATCCGCCTGCGGTGCGCGGCTTCGTCAAAAAGGCGGGATGCGCCGGTGCCGTCCGTCCATTGCTCTGAGGCTCGCCGCCTTCCATCGGGGCCAGCGTCATTCTGATGGTCCGCTCGATGTCGCGCAGGAACGCGCGCTCCTCATGATCGCAGAAGGAGATGGCGATGCCCGCCGCACCGGCCCTGGCGGTGCGGCCGATCCGATGGACGTAGCTTTCGGGCAGGTTGGGGATATCGAAATTGATCACGTGGGTCACCCCGTCGACATCGATGCCGCGGGCGGCAATGTCGGTTGCCACCAGCACCCGCGCGCGGCCATCCCTGAAATCCGCCAGCGCCTTTTGCCGGGCGCCCTGGGATTTGTTGCCGTGAATGGCACCCGAGCTGACGCCGGCGCGCTCGAGCTGCGTTGCCACCCGGTCGGCGCCATGCTTGGTGCGGGTGAAGACGAGGACGCGGGCCACATCGGGCTCTGCCAGCACCGACAAGAGCAGCGCCGGCTTTTGCTGCCGATCGACGAAAATGACCCGCTGCTCCACCCGTTCCACGGTGGTTGCCGAGGGTGCTACGTCGACCCGCGCCGGATTCTTGAGCAAGGTCTTGGCGAGGCTGGCGATGGCATCGGGCATGGTCGCGGAGAACAGCAATGTCTGGCGCTTCTCAGGCAGCTTCGCCACGATCCGCTTCACATCATGGATGAAGCCCATGTCGAGCATGCGATCGGCTTCGTCGAGCACGAACAGCTCGAGGCCGTCGAGGCGAACATGGCCCTGGTTCATGAGGTCGAGAAGGCGGCCGGGTGTGGCGACCAGGATATCGACGCCGCGGGCCATCCGATCGACCTGGGGCCGCTGGCCGACGCCGCCGAAGATGACGGCGCGGCGGAGCGGTAGCTCGCGTCCGTAGCGGCCGAAGGAGTCGGAGATTTGGCTCGCCAGCTCGCGGGTCGGAGCCAAGATGAGCGCGCGCGCGGTGCGCGGCGCGGGGCGCCGCGGGCTCTTGCTCAAGAGTTGCAGGATCGGCAGCGCGAAGGCCGCGGTCTTGCCGGTGCCGGTCTGGGCGCAGCCGACGACGTCGCGGCCCTCGAGCAGGAGCGGAATGACGCGGGCCTGAATCGGCGTTGGCTTGGTGTATTGCTCGGCCGCAAGCGCGCTCAGCAAGGGTTGAATGAGGGGGAGTTCGGAAAACGACTGCATGATTCAAGAAGTCTTTCTTGTAATGAACGGCGCGCGCCGCCGTCATGGCGGCGCATGGCCGTGGACGCGCCGGACAAACGACTTCCGTCGCTGGGCAGCGATCCATGCTTCATCGGAATGTTAATGGCTGGACGCCCGGTGTCCGTATGCGGGTATCCGCGTGCGGGCAGAGGGGCGAAATGGCAAAACATGCCGAAGCGAAGTTGGACGACATATGGGCGCATCGACGCCCTAAGTCAATGGGAATCCGAGCATTCGAGCCATTGGCTGGGTGCCGCTAGGCTCACCCCGCCGGGATTTCGCGGCTCAGGATAGGACATGGGGTACCCCGTCGGGCGTGCCTCCATGGCAGGGTTAACGGTCGCTGGCTAGGACCAGCTGGGCTCAGACGTTGGCAAGCTCAATTGGTCTTTTCGGGCTCTCCGGCATTTCGCGAAAGCCGTTCGCGGTTCCGATCAGAGCAACACGCGCGCCGGGCTTTATGGTGCCATCCTCGCGCAGTCCTCGCAGCGCCGTGAGCGTGGCAGCGGCGGACAGTTCCAAATACAAGCCAGCGTGCGCTAAACACTCTTGATCTCGACGTACCTGCGGCTCCGAGACTGCGATGGCAGCTCCTCCAGACGATCTGAGGGCGAGCACGGCTTGCCAGGCGACGGTCGATCCTCCAATCGAAGACAGCGCGGACTCGCCAGGAAAGGCGCCCCGGTGGTCTTCGCCCGCGAGCACGCGCGTCAGCCGCGGATGCGGCTCGACGGCAACCAGGCGCGGCATGCGCTGAATCCGCCGCTCTTCGAGCAGAACCCGATATCCCTCGTAGATTCCCCAAAGCAAGTCGCCACGCGAGGTCGGCACCAGGACGAAATCGTGGCCGTCGGCACCTGCTTCATCGAAGAGCTCGAAGGCAACGGTCTTGTACCCATCGACGCCCCAGCAATTGCTGCCCACGGGTGGATCGATGAAGTTGGTTGCTGGAAACCAGCCCTCGGCCCGCACATGGTCAGACACCAGTCGCCAGCGATCGAGGCTGCGCTCGGTTGCCACAAGCTCCGCGCCAGTGATCTCGATGGCCCGGCGCCAGATCGGATTCATCGCCGGCGTGGTCACGATCACGCAGCGAAGACCGGCCGCGGCGGCATAGGTCGCAACCGAGACACCGGCATTGCCGCTGGAGGCGGCAACGATGGCCGGTGCGCCGGTTGCAACCGCCCGCGCCACGACCAGGCAACTCATTCGATCCTTGTGCGAGCCCGTCGGCGATTGCGACTCGCATTTCACGTGCAACGCCGCCAGGCCAAGCTCCATCGCGAGCCCAGGCACCTCAACCAGCGGTGTATCGCCCTCGCCGAGGCTTGGAAATGTGATGTAGGGGAGCAGGGTGGCATGGCGCGCCATTCCGCCTCTGCCACCGGCCCTCGGCGCTTTGCCTGTCGACGTGTAGACCGGCTTGACGCTCGCCGGAAAGTCCGCCGCCAGGCAGTTGGGGCAGCCCGTGGGGTAGTCGGCGACGGGAAGGACCGTTGCGCATTTCAAGCATTGAAAACCACGCAAGCCGTTGTTGATCTGATAGGTCATGGCCGTCTCATGCGACTCCCGCCCGCTGGTCGATCGCCGGTTTTCTTGATCTGCTCGTTATCGGCGTTGGTCGGCGTTGAGCCGTCGCTCGACGGCCTGGCTATAGCGCGATAATCCAAAGCAGATCAGCCAGAACACGAGGCCGACGAAGACATATCCTTCGGCGTTCGAGCCAAGCCAAAGCGGATCCGCGGCGCCGGCGGCGGCGATATTGAGGATGTCGAAGAGTCCGACGATCATCACCAAGGTCGTGTCCTTGAAGAGCGCGATCGCATTGTTGACGATGCCGGGAATGACCTTCTCCAGCGCCTGGGGCAGCACGATCATGGCCGTCGTCTGCCAATAGCCAAGCCCAAGGGCCGACGCCGCTTCATACTGGCCCCGGGGAACCGCCTGCAGGCCGCCGCGGATGACCTCGGCTAGAAAGGCGCCAGCGAATACGGTGATGCCTATGAGGGCCAACGCAAGCTCGTTGAATCGAACGCCGTGCGGGAGGAAGAAGGGCAGCATCACCGTCGCCATGAATAGGACCGTCACCAGCGGCACGCCGCGCCAGAGCTCGATGAAGGCTGCTGACATCAGGCGTATCGCCGGTAGCTCGGAACGCCTGCCCAGCGCCAGCACGATGCCCAGCGGAAACGAACCGACGACGCCGGTGACGCCGACGACCAAGGTCAACATGAGTCCGCCCCAGCGGTCGGTCTCCACCGGGGCGAGCCCGAGCAGGCCGCCGCGCAGGAGCCAGAAGTCGACCAACGGAGACGCGGTCAGCATGGTGACGGCGATCAGCCGCTTGCGCGGCGTCCACGGCAGGAGCAGGGCAGCGATGCCTCCAGCCAGCGCCGCCATCACGAGGTCGACCCGCCAGCGTTGCGGCGGAGGATAGAAGCCGTAGACGAATTGACCAAACCGATTGACGACGAAAGCCCAGCAGGCGCCACCACCGGTGCAATCGCTCCGTCGGCCGCCAACCCAGGTCGCGTCTAGGAAGGCCCAGTCAGCCAGGAACTTGGCGGCATAGAACGCGAGAATTGCGATCGCAATGGTGAGAGCGATATGCACGGGACCGGCGAATAGATTGCGGCTGGTCCAGGCGCCGATGCTCAGGGAAGCGGTGGTGGGGCGTGGTGTCGTGTCGGACGAGACCGGATAGGAGAGCTGCGACATGGCGCTCAGTTCTCCACGATCGCGGCCAGCCGGTTATAGACGTTGGTCGCCAATGCGACCACCGCGCTCAGCGTCAGGTAGACGAGCATGGTGATCAGCACGATCTCGATCGCGCGGCCAGTCTGGTTGAGCACGGTGCCGGTGAATACGTTGACCAGATCGGGATAGCCAATCGCAGTCGCGAGCGAGGACGCTTTAAGGAGGTGGAGATATTGGTTCGACAAGGGCGGGATCAGCACCCGGAGCGCCTGCGGGATCACGACGAGACGAAGTATTCGACCTCGACCGAGGCCGAGCGCCTTTGCCGCCTCGGTCTGTCCCTGGTCGACGGCCAAGATGCTGCCGCGGACGAGCTCGGCAATGAAGGAGGCATTGTAGACCGTGAGCGCGAATATGAGGGCTGCGAGCTCGGGGGTGAGCCTGAGTCCCCCGGTGAAATCGAATCCCCTCAGTACGGGCAGCTCCCATGTCAAGGACGCGAGGCCGCTTGCCAGCAGTAAGAGCGCCGTTCCCGAAACGAGGAGAAAAATGACCATAGCGGCCGGGAACGCCTCGCCGGTAACTGCCTGACGACGCTTATTCCAGACCCAGACGAAAACCGCTATGGCAGCCCAGGCCAAGAATGACCAAGGCGCCCCGGCGAGATCAGCTTCCAGAACCGGCCGGGGTAGGAGGATGCCGCGGTTGTTGAGGAAGGCGAGTCCGCCCAGAGAGAGGCTCTGGCGTACCGGTGGCAGCGCGCGCAGGGCTACGTTGTACCAGAATAAGAGATGCAGCAGCAGCGGCAGATTGCGAACGAGCTCTACGTAGCCGAGCGCCAGGCGGGACAGCGGCCAATTCGTGGAGAGACGCGCGATGCCGATTGCGAATCCGAGTGCGGTTGCGAGTACGATGGAGATGGCGACGGCCAGCAAGGTATTGACGAGACCGACGAGGAAGGCACGCCCATATGAGTCGGCTTCGGTGAAGTCGATGATGCTGAAGCCAATGCGGAATCCCGCCTCTTGCGAGAGAAAGCCGAAACCGAGATGGAGACCTCGCGTAGCAAGATTTTCCGCCGCATTGAGAGCAAAATAGGCGAGAAGAGCCGCCACCGCCGCGACCGCGGCTGCCTGATAGCCAAGCCCGAGCAGCAATCGGCGTACGGGTCGCCAATCGCGGCCTGGGCCGGCGGATACGTCAGTCATGCCCGTCCTCAGGCATGCTGGTCCTCCAAGACTGAGCCGGTAATCTTAGCTCGGCTCATCTGACAGATAACCGGTCGCTGCCCCTCAGCGGAACGGCGGAGCGTAAAACAGTCCTCCGTCATTCCAAAGGCGGTTCGGGCCCCGAGCCAGCTTGATCGGGCTCCCCTCGCCCAAGTTTCGATCGTACATCTCGCCGTAGTTTCCGACCGCAAGGATCGCCTTCACGCCCCAGTCTTCAGCCAATCCCATCTTTGGCCCGAAGCTCCCGGTCTTGCCAAGCATTCGCTGGATCTCCGGATTGGGCGACGCAGCCGCCAGCTCCGTCACCGCTTTTTGGGTGATGGCCAGCTCCTCGGCCGCGATCAGCATGTTGAGTGTCCAGGCAACGATGTCGCGGAAGCGTGGATCATCCTTGCGTACGATGGGTCCGAGCGGTTCCTTCGAAAACACGTCCGGCAGTATGACGAAGCCGTCGGGGTTCTTAAGCGCGGTCCGGCTCGCGGCCAGCCCGCCGCGCTCGTTCGTGTAGGCGTCGCAGCGGCCCGCTTCGAGGTTTGCTTGGCTCTGCTCGCGGGTATTGCCGACGATTGGCGTGTAGGTGATGCGGCGTGTACGGAAATAGTCCGCGAGATTGAGCTCCGAGGTGGATCCCCCCGCGACGCAGATCGATGCGCCATTCAGCTCCGCACCGCTTTTCACCCCGAGCGTCTTGGAGACCAGGAAACCCTGGCCGTCATACATGTAGATACCGGCCCAATCGAGGTTGAGCTCGGTGTTGCGCGTGTAGGTCCAAGTGGCCGTGCGCGCGAGGATGTCGACATCACCCGACTGCAGCGCGGTAAACGCGTTCTTGAACTCGAGCGGCACGAACTTGACCTTCGCGGCGTCGCCCAGCAGGGCCGCCGACACGGCCCGGCAGAAATCGACCTCGAAGCCTTGCCAATTGCCTTGGCTGTCGAGGGTGCTCATGCCTGTCGATCCACCCGTGCTCACGCCGCAGAGCAGCTGGCCGCGCTGCTTGACGGCATTCACTGTGTCGTTCGGGCCCGCAGCTAAGGAACCGGACCAGACGAGCATGACGGCAATTGCTGCTCCACATGCCAATCTCGTTCCACGCATGATCGCCTCCTGTCGTTGTTCTTCTCCCAGGTCGTGCCGCTCTCTCATCCGGCCGCCGAGGGTCGATTGTCTGCGAGGGCATATCCTGCTCCTTCGATCGCAGCGACGATGCTACGTCGATCCTTGATCGGATCGACTGTGACGATGCCTTGCTCGATATTGACCTCCACGCGCGCACCGGGTTCGGCCGCCGTGATCGCCTGCGTGATCTTCTTGGCGCAGCCCGTGCAGTGAATATCCTTTACCGCGAACGTCTCCGACATCGTCATCCCCTTGGTTTGACGCGCCTTTCGCCGCCGATCTGGCAGATTGACGAAACATCTGTAGGTGAGGCTAAACCTTGCCACCGTCGGAAGGTCAAGCGGCAAAGCATCTCCAACATCTGCAGGAATCGACGCGAATGAGGATAAGGATGAGGCTCATTCCGACACGAATTTTCTGCGCTATCGTCGTCCTATTCTCTATTCGCGTAAGGCCGACGAGCGATCATCTGCGGTGCGCGGCGCCAAGAAGATTTATAATCGCAGCATCAATGGCGTGGCCCGAAACCAAGGACCGCCGTTTGGCGGTTTGCCAACCAGTCACTCTGACCATGTTGCCATGAAGCGCCCGGCACCTGACTTGTGCGAAAATTCGGTGTCGTACGGCCCCGGATGGAGCACCAACTCATGGAGTTCATACGCGGGGGATGAGATGACGCATCTCCGCACCCTCCCTCGCCGGCTTCGACGGGGGAGGATTGGGCGTCGTAGTCGTCGCGCTACACCCTCGATGGCTGGGGTGTGTTCTACGACAAGGCCTGGCGCACCCGTTCGGGCGTGAAGGGTGCGCGCCTCAAGCGCACGCCCGTGGCATCGAAGATGGCGTTGGCGATGGCCGCGGTGACGGGTCGCGTCGCCGGCTCGCCGGCGCCGGCCGGCGGCAGTTCGGGACGGTCAATGAGCGCCACGTCGATGCGCTCGGGCGTATCGACGATGTCGAGGATGGGGTAGGCGAGCCAGTCGCCGCTGGTCACGCTGCGCTCATCGAAGATGACCTCTTCGTAGAGCGAGCGGCTGATCGCCTGCACGACATTGCCCTCGATGCATTGCCTGAGGCCTTCGGGGTTGATGATCTGGCCGCAATCATGGGCAACCGTGAACTTGCGGGCCCAGACCCGGCCGCTCTTGCGCTCGACCTCGACCTCGGCCACGACGGCGACGATGGTGCCGCCGCGCTGGGCATAGCCGATGCCGCGGCCGGTCGCCACCTCACCCCTGGCACCGGCGCGCTTCGGTGACGGCCGCTCGTCCCAACCCGACCGCTCTGCCGCGGCCTTGATGACCGCGACGTCGCGCGCATCCTTCACATGGGCCAGGCGAAAGCGAAGGGGATCCTGGCCGATGGCGGCGGCGATCTCATCGATGAAGGATTCGCTGGCGAAGTGCAGCTGCGGGCCCAAGGGATCGCGAAGATGCGAGGTGCGGAGCGGCGAGGCACGCTCCAAGAGAGGCGGAATGGTCTCCCAGGCCATGAGCTTGTTGGCGAAGCCGTAGGACTCCGCCGGCATGCCGAAGGCTTGGATCGAGGTCAAGGGCAAGCCCATGAGCTGGCCGGCGAGACTGTGGCCGGGATTGCTCTCGTTCGAGTCGATGTCGAGGCGCGAGAAGCCCTTGCTGATGAACTCATAGGCGATGACCGCATTGTCGCGGTCGAGCCCGGCGCGAACCCGGTGGATCGAAGCCGGCGCCTTCGGATCCCAGCCATGACCCTCATGGCGCATCCCCTGGAGCCTGACCGGGCGCCCGACGGCCTTGGAGAGGACGGCCGCATCGAGGGCGGCATCGCCGGCATCGTTGCGGCCATATGATCCCGGTCCCGGAACCCAGATGCCGCGCACCTTTTCAGGCGGCAGGCCGAGGATGCGGGCGACCCCGTCGCGGGCGAAATGCGGCTTCTGCGATCCTGTCCACAAGGTCGCCTGGTCGGTGCCGGCATCGACGATGGCGCAGGCCGGCCCCATGCTCGCATGGGACTGGAACGGCCATTCATACTCCGCCTCGACAACGCGCGCCGCGCGGGCGAATGCGGCCGCGACCGCCGCCGGATCGCCCGCCTGCTCGCGCCTGGTGACTTGGGCCCGGCGTATGTGCTGGTAGAGCTCCTCGAAGCGCGGGAAGGGCGGGCGCGCCTCCGACCAGGTGACCTTGAGGCGCTCGGAGGCGCGGATCGCATCCCATTCCTTCGGGGCGACCACGCCCAAGAAATCCTTCAGGTGGACGATGCGCACGCCGGGGATATCGGCGATGGATGCGGCATCGACCTTGATGGGCACCGCGCCGGCGACGGCTGGCCGGATCATCCTTCCATGCAACATCCCGTCGACCTTGACGTCGGTCACATAATCGAGCTGGGCGTACACCTTCGCCGCGACGTCGCGGCGGGGGAGGGGCTTGCCGACCACCCGGTATTGCTGGGGGGCCTTCGGTTTAGCCTTGCCGATGGCCAAGAGATCGTTGCCGATCTTGCCGTTCCACTCGAGCTTCACCTCGAAGCTCTTGCCGGCCAGCAGCGCCGCATAGGAAAGCCCGCCCGCCGGATCGCCGCTCGGGTGCACGGTCCCGTCGGTCACGCTCAAGCTCTCGGCCGGAACGCCCAAGCGCTCAGCGGCAAGACCGACGAGCACGCGGCGCGCCTCCGCCGCCGCATAGCGAAGCTGCCTGCCGCCGTTCTGCACGCCGGTCGAGCCGCTAGCCCCGCCCTGATTGACGCTGGTTGCGGTATCGCCCATCACCACCGTCACCCGGTCCGGCGCCACGTCGAGCTCTTCGGCCACCATCTGGGAGATGGCCACGTCGAGCCCGTGGCCCATGTCCATCTTGCCGAAGAAAGCCGTCACCATGCCGTCATCGGCGATAGCGAGCCAGGAATCGAGCTGGTCAGGGGTGAGCGGCGGCTTCCCGCTCGCTGCCGCCAGAGCCGCGCTGCGCCCGTGCGGCAGCGGCAAGGCGACGGAGACCACCAACAAGCCGGCGCCCTGGATGAGCGAGCGACGCGACAGACCGGGAGCATCGAAGGGCGCCATCGCCGCCTCCCTAACCGATCTCGGCGGCGCGCTTGACCGCGCGCAGGATCGCCATGTGGGTGCCGCAGCGGCATTTGAGCCCGGTCAGCGCGTCGCGGATCTCCGCGTCGCTGGGCTTCGGGTTCTGTTTGAGAAATGCGGCCGCGGTCATGATCCAGCCGTTGATGCAGTAGCCGCATTGCGGCACCGCTTCCTCGACATAGGCACGCTGCAGCGGGTGGGGATTGGCAGGCGTGCCGAGTCCGGCGAGCGTGACGATCTCGCCCTGGGCGGCGTCCGCGATCCGGGTCTGGCAGGAGCGGATGGCAAAGCCATCGAGATGCACGGTGCAGGCGCCGCATTGCGCCAGCCCGCAGCCGAAATGCGGATTGTTCAAGCCGAGCTCGTTGCGGAGCGCATAGAGGAGCGGCATGTCGGGATCGGCGTCGAGCCGGTGCTGGACGCCATTCACCTTGAGCGAGAATGACTCCGTCATCCGAGACATCCTCCCGATATCAACAGGGGCTGCGAGCGAGGTCCCGACCGGAAGCGGCCCCTCATCAGGTGCGCTCGCTTGTCGTCGGCGATCCGTCCGCGTGGCCGAGCATAGCCTCGGGCCGCACCCGGCAGCAATCACGAGGCCGCGAGCGGAATTGCCCGGGTCAGCCGACCGGTCTCAGGAAGCTTCGCTCCTCCGCCAGGATGAAGCGGTGCTCCTCGGCGTAGTGGAAGTTTTTGGCACCGGCCTCGTCGGTTCTGAGGCGAGCCCGGTAGGCCTCGTAAGTCGCCAGGCTGTCGAAGGAGATGAGAGCCATGGCGATGTTGTTGGTGCCTTCATGGGGCATCCAATATCCCTGGAGCTGGCCGCCGCAGCGGGGAATGATGCTGAGCCAGTTGCGCGCATACTCCTCGAACAGGTCGCGCTTGTAGGGGTCGAGCTGGTAGCGGATGAAAACGGTGATGGTCACGGTCGAGCACCCTGGAGGTCACGCAGGACCATCACCTTGCCGCATTCCGAGGCATGGATGCTTCGGGCAGCGCCGAACTGTTCGCGCTTGACCGGGGGTGGATTTGGGAGGGGGTGAGGATCACCCCCACCCCGACCCACCCCTGGCCGCTAGCCGGTCGTTTCGGCGGCGTCGCGGCTCAAGGCGCTGCCGAAGCAGGGGATGTAGAGCTCCTTCCACAGATCGATGAGCACGAAGTCGAGCGGCGTTTCCAGCGCGGCGATGGTCTTACGCGCATCGCCCAGTCGGAATTCGACATAGTCGAGAAGACCGGCCTTGGCGAGCTGGGCGCGGGCATGATCCTGCTTGCCCGGGTGGACGTCTGAGCTGATGAGCTTGCCGCCGGTCGCCCTTGCGGCCTCCGCCAACCAGATCGCCGAATAGCCGTAGGAGGTGCCGAGCTCGAGGATGGTTCGCGCCTTCGCCTCCTTGATCAGCAGGTTCATCAGCCGGCCGGTGTTCGGGCCGACCGAGATCAGGAACTCATCGATGCGCCGCGCGAGCTCCTTCGGCGGCAGCTCTTGCATCAATTTATGCTCGGCGGCGGCGCGCGCGTCGTAGTCGGCGAGCACGATCTCGATGGCGTTGTCCATGGCAGTCTGGTCCTTCCTCGATGCGTTTCAGCCTAGCGCCCGAAGGCCTCCGGCGAATAGTAGAGCTGCAGATCGCGCGTCTCGCCGATCAAGTCCTTGACCTGCAGGGCCACCAGCTTTGCGGCCGGCGACAAGCCGATGCCGGCATAGACGATGCGGTATTCCATCGCCGGCAAGGGCCGCCTCGTCGCCACCACCCGCAAGGTTCCGGCGGCGAGCTCGCGGCTCGCGGCCGAAGCCGGGCCCATCGCCACGCCGAGACCCGCCACCGCCAGCTGGATGCGGGTCAAGAGGCTGGAGCAGCTGTGGTGGCGGCCGGGCTCCACCCCTTCGGCGCGGAACCACTCGGTCGCCAGCTCGTTGAGATGCGAGCCGCTTGCATCGGTGATCACCGGCCAGAGCGCCATGTCGGCAGCGCTCATCGGTGCCAGCGGCAGACCGAGATCGGGGCTGGCGAGCCAGGCCATGTCCACCTTGCCCAAAGACTCGGCCGTCACCTGCGGCGAGCTGATCGGTCCGGCCATGAAGGCGACGTCGAGCTCGCCCCTGAGCATCCGCGCCTGCAAGGTCTCGCTGGAATCGACGGCGAACTCGACGACGATGCCGGGATATGTGCGGGCGAGCCTTCTCAGCAGAGTGGGCATCCAGGTGACGGCGGGAACGGCGGTCACGCCGAGACGCACCAGGCCGGAGAGCGCCTCCTTGGTGCCGACGCGCTGCTGGATCTCGGCCGACATCGCCATGATCTGCTCGGCATAGTGCAGAAGCTCGTGACCCTTGGCCGTCGGCCGAGCGCTGCGTCCGCTGCGGTCGAACAGCTCGACTCCGAGCTCGCGCTCGATCTCCCGGATCCTGGCCGAGATCGCCGGCTGCGAGGTCTTGAGATGCCGTGCTGCGGCATGGAAGCTGCCGAGACGGGCGATCCAGTAAATCGCTTCGAATTGCCGGAAGTTCATGGGTGGGCGACCCCTGGCAACGATCGTCCGTCAGGGTTGGAGCGGGGTCTTGAGCGCGCCATCTTCGTAGATACCCTGCTCGATCGTGCCGTCGGGACGAAAGACGGCGCCGATGCCATGGCGCATTTCGGCTCGATAGTCGCCCGCATAGCGCTCGCCTGTGGGAAAGTAGAAGACACCGGCACCTTCCCGGTCGCCGCCCCGCATCTCGCCTTCATAGCGCTGGCCGTTGGCGAATTCGATGACGCCATGGCCGTCGGGCTTGGTGTCGTGGAATTCGCCCTCATAGATCTCCGAGTCGGAGAAGAAATAGATCCCGACGCCGTTGCGCTCGCCGCCTTGGACTTGCCCCTGGTAGTGCTCGCCGTTGGCGAAGTGAATGATGCCATGGCCTTTGGGCTGGCCATCGCCGAATTCGCCTTCGTAACGCTCACCGGTTGCGAGCTGCATGATACCGAAGCCGCTGGGCATTCCGTCCTCCAGCATGCCCTCATAATGCATGCCCCGGGCGAAGCTGACGACGCCCAGCCCATTCGGGCGATCGTTCTCGAACTCGCCTTCGATGTGATCGCCATTGGGATAGTCGCGGATCACCCGCCTGGACGGCGGCAAGCTCTCCGCCTCCCTGGCGGCGTTGGCGGCCGCGCGCGAGGCGGCAAAAGCGGCTGCCGCGGCCTGCCGGCCACGATCACCGGCGCTCCGCGCGCTCGCAGCCGCCGCCTCCGCTCTCGCCACCGCTTCTCTCGCCTGCGGATGCAGCTTCGGACCTGCTTCTTGCGCCGCGAGCGCGGCCGGCAACAGCAGGATGAGCGCCGCACCGAGGCCGGCGGCGCGCAAATGGTCAAATCCCGAGATAGGCATGCATGGCATCCGGTTTGGCCTTGAGCTCGGCGCTGGAGCCGGTGAACACCGCCTGGCCCTTGACCAGGATCACGATGCGGTCGGCGAGGCCGAGCAAGGTGGTTGCATTCTTGTCGACGATCACCGATGCCATCCCGGCCTCTTTCAGGCGATGGATGACGGCCCAGATCTCGCGCCGCACCAGGGGCGCCAAGCCCTCGGTCGCCTCGTCCAGGATCAGGAGTCGCGGATTGGTCATGAGCGCGCGCCCGATGGTCAGCATTTGCTGCTCGCCGCCGGACAGCCGCTCTCCCAGATGGCCGAGGCGCTCGCCGAGCCGCGGGAACTGCTCCAGCACGCGTTCCAACGTCCAGCCGCCCGCGGCATGCCTGCCGCCATAGGCCGCCATCGCCAAGTGCTCGCGCACGGTCAAATTGCGGAAAATGCCGCGACCCTCGGGCACGAAGGCGATCCCGGCGCGGGCGATGCGATGGGTTTTGGCGCCGGTCATTGCCCGTCCGTCGATCATGACCTTGCCGCCGCTCGGGCGCATCAGGCCCAGAATGCTGCGCAGCAACGTGGTCTTGCCCATGCCGTTGCGGCCCATCAGCGCCACCGTCTCGCCGGCGTCTACGGAGAAGTCGACACCGCGCACGATATGGCTTGGGCCATAATGTGCGTGCAAACCCTCGGCTGCGAGGATGGGTGTGCGCGCGGCGAGGGTGCCGGAGGTCATCAGGGGCCCTCGCCGTCGCCGAGATAGGCCGAGCGCACGCGCGGGCTCCGGCGGATCGTCTCCGGCAGGCCGGTCTCCAGGACGGCACCGTTCACCATGACGGTGATGGAATCGGCCACGGCGAAGACGGCGTCCATATCATGCTCGATCAGGAGCAGCGTGTGCGCGCCTTTGAGACGATTGAGGAGTGTCACCATGCGGCTTGTCTCATCGGCGCTCATCCCGGCCATCGGCTCGTCCAGGAGCAGGAGATCGGGTTCCGCCGCCAGCATGAGGCCGATCTCGAGCTGACGCTGCTCGCCATGGCTCAAGATCCCGGCGGGCACGCTGGCGCGGGCGGCGAGATCGATGCGCTCGAGGGAAGCCTCGACGCGCTCGGCTACACCGGCGAGGCGGTGGGCCGGACTGAAGAACCGCATCTGGCGCGCGAACCGGGCCTGGGCGGAGAGCCAGACGTTCTCGCTGACGGTCAGCTCGGGAAAGATGTTGGTCTTCTGGTAGCTGCGCTGGATGCCGAGGCGCGCGATGCGATGCGTGGGCCAGCCGGCAATGTCGCGGCCGGCATAGCGGATCTCGCCGGCATCGGGTGCCAGGTCGCCGGAGAGAAGATTAATGAGCGTGGTCTTGCCGGCGCCGTTGGGTCCGATGATGCAATGGACTGCGCCCGGAGCCAGCGCCAGCGCCACCGCATCGACGGCGACGAGCCCGCCGAACCGGCGGGTGAGGCCACTCGCCAAGAGAATGGGCTCAGGCATCCACGGCGACCCCGCGACGCCGGTCGCGGGGCAGCAGCCGCGGCAGCAGATCGACGAGGCCATTGGGCAGCGTCAGCACGACGGAGATGACGAAGACGCCGATGAGAAGCAGCCAATGGGTGGTCCAGGCCTGCACCAGCTCCTCGATCAGCACCAAGGCGAAGGCGCCGACGAGGGGACCCAGGCGTGAGCGCAAGCCCCCCAGGATCACCATCATCAAGGCCAATCCGGACTGGTGCCAGGAGAACAAGGCCGGGTTCACGTAGGTGTATTGGGTTGCGTAGATGAAGCCGGAAAAGCCGGCGAGGGCACCCGACAAGCCGAAGGCGACGAGCTTGTGGAGATAGGTGTCGTAGCCAAGCGCGCGCATGCGCTGCTCGTTCACCCGGATGCCCTCGATCGCCTTGCCGAAAGGCGCGCGGCTGACGATACCCAGAAAGAGATATGTGGCGGCCATGGCCACAAGGGTTGCATAGAAGAGGCTCGGACGATGATCGAGCTGGAGGAGCGCGATCCCGCCGACCGCCACGACCGGACGCGCGGCGATGAACAGCCCATCGGCGCCGCCGGCGATCTTGGTATCGTGGAAGAGGTAGAACAGCATCTGCCCGAAGGCCAAGGTGATCATGATGAAGTAGACGCCGCTGGTGCGGATCGCGAGCGCGCCGATGGCGAGCGCGGCCAGGGCGGCGCCGCCGATCGCCAGCGGCAAGGCGAGCCAGAGGCTGGCACCCTCGGTCGCCGGCGAGACCAACGCCACGATATAGGCGGCGAGCGCGAAAAAGGCGCCATGGCCGAGACTGACCAGCCCGACGCCGCTCACCAGGAGCCCGAGGCTCATGGCGAAGATCGCCATGGTCATGACCTTGGTGAAGAGCTGCACGTAGAAGCGGTCGGCGAACGCCGGCACCAGCAGCAGCGCCGCGAGCCCGAGCAGCGCCAGCACGCTCAGCATGCGCGGTGGTGCGGCCATCACGCGTTCCGTCCAAAGAGGCCTTGCGGACGCCACAGCAAGGTCGCGACCATGAGCGCATAGACGGCCACGCTGGCGAGACCCGGGGCGAAGGTCTTGCCGAAGGTGTCGGCCAAGCCCACGAGCAAGGCGGCGACGAAGGCGCCCTTGATCGAGCCGATGCCGCCGATGACGACGACGACGAAGCAGACGATCAGCACCTGATCGCCGAGGCCGGGATAGACCGAAGAAAGCGGTGCGGCGATCATGCCGGCGAATGCCGCAAGGCCGGCGCCGGCGGCGAAGACCAGAGCCGAGAGCCTGCGCACATCGAAGCCCAGGATCTCTACCATCTCGCGGTTGACCGATCCGGCGCGGATGACCATTCCCAGCCTGGTGTGCTGGATCACCCCATACATCGTCGCCGCGACGGCAAGGCAGGCGATCGACACGGCGACGCGATAGGCGGGATAGGAAAGGGTGTCGGTCAGCCGAAAGGAGAAATCGAGGGCCTTCGGCGCCGGCACGCCATGCACCTCGTTGCCGAAGACGATGCTCTGCAGCTCATTCAGAATGAGGATGAGCCCATAGGTGAGCAGCACCTGCTGCAGGTGGTCGCGCTCGTAGAGGAAGCGGATCATCACCCGCTCGATCGCAAAGCCGAGCGCCAGCGCCAAGGGCAATCCCAGGACGATCGCCAGCCAAAGCTCGCCGGTCCTCTGGGTCAGCCAAAAGGCGAGATAGGCACCGACCATATAGAAGGAGCCATGCGCGAGGTTGATCACGCGCAAGACGCCGAAGGCCAGCGTGAGCCCGCTCGCGATCAGGAACAGGAGCAGCCCGTATTGGATCCCATTCAGGATCTGAATGAGCGCGAAGGTCGGATCCATGGGTGAGCTAGTGCCCTGTCGGACCGCTTATGTCCAGCGCCGACGTTTGCCCCCACCCCGGCCCTCCCCCGCCTTCGGCGAGGGAGGGAGTCCCGAGCATACGCGCTCTTGTCCCCTCCCCCGCCACTGGGTGGGGGAGGGATAGGGTGGGGGCTATTGCGCCCCTCAGGTCATCTTGCAGCCGGCGGCGGGATCGGCCAGCGCCTTGTGCGCCACCTCGACGAACTGGTTCTCGCCGTTGGCGACGGTGCGCAGATAGATGTCCTGCACCGGGTTGTGCGAGGCGGAGAAGGTGAACTTGCCGCGCGGGCTGTCGATGGTGGCGGCCCTCATCGCCTTGATCATCGGCTCGCGCGCCTTGACGTCGCCCTTGACCGCGTCCATGGCCTGGATCAAGAGCTGTCCCGTGTCGTAGCCTTGCACGGCATAGACGTCGGCCGCCCGTCCGGTCTGCTTCTGGAAGTCGGCGCGGAAGCGCTTGTTTACCGGGTTGTCGAGATTCTCGGCGTAGTGCAGCGTGGTGAAAAGCCCCTCGGCGGCCGCACCTTGCGCCTTCAGCACGCCGTCGGTGAGGAAGCCGGTGCTGTAGAGCGGAATCGATTTGCGCAAGCCGGCGCCGTCGTAGTCCTTCACGAACTTGGCCGCACCGCCGCCGGCGAAGAACACGAACAGCGCATCGGGCTTGAGTGCCGCCAGCTCGGTCAACTGCGCCTGGAACTCGACATCCGGGAACGGCACCCAAAACTCCTTCACCACCTTGCCCCCGGCCTTGGTGAAGCCTTCGGTGAAGCCCTGCACCGACTCCTCGCCGGCGCCGTACTTCCAGGCCATCACGGCGGCGGTCTTGTGCCCGCGCTTGGCCGCGACCGCACCCATCGGAAAGGCCGGCTGCCAGTTCGAGAACGAGGTGCGGAAGATGTTGGGCGCGCAGAATTGCCCCGTCGCCGCTCCAGCACCGGCATTGGGGATGATGAGCAGGGCGTTTTCCTCGCGCGCCACCTTCACCATCGCCATGACCACGCCCGAATGCACCGTGCCGATGAAGAAGTCGGCCTTCTCGCCGACGACCACCCGATTGGCGTTTTGCGGCGCCTTCGCCGGCTCGCTCTCGTCGTCGACCTGCACGTATTCGATCTCGCGGCCGCCCAATTTGCCGCCCTTCTCGGCAATCGCCAGCTTGATGGCATCGGTGATGTTCTGCCCGAGCGCGGCATAGGTGCCGCTATAAGGCAGCATCAGGCCGAGCTTGACCTTGGCCTGCTGGCCCAAGGCAAAGCGCGTCGGCACGCTTCCGGCAAGGGCGGCGGCGGCCCCGCCGGCCAAGAGCGCGCGGCGGGTCAAGCGGTAGCGCGGCGATCCCGCGATCCTGTCGTCAATCATGGAGAGCCTCTTCCTTCAAGGGTTGGGTCGATTTCTCATGCGGCCCGGCTGGCGCGGTCGGCCTCGCGCTGGCGCAGCCGGAAGCGTTGGATCTTGCCGGTCGCGGTCTTCGGCAGATCGCTCACGAACTCGATCCATTTCGGATACTTGAACGGGGCGAGCCGGGCGCGCACATGGGCGCGCAGCTCGTCGGCGAACGCCTCGCCGACGGCAATGCCGGGCTTAGCCACGACGAACGCCTTCGCCTTGACGAGGCCGTTCTCGTCCGCGGCACCGATCACGGCTGCCTCCAGCACGCCTGGGTGGGTCACCAGCTCGCCCTCGATCTCGAATGGCGAGACATAGATGCCGCCGACCTTGAGCATGTCATCGGTGCGCCCGCAATAGACGTAGTAGCCGTCCTCGCACTGGCGGTATTTGTCGCCGGTGCGGGTCCAGCGTCCCTGGAAGGTGTCGCGGCTGCGCGTGCGGTTGTTCCAATAGAAGGCAGCGCCGGTCGGACCGCTGACCAGGAGCTCGCCGATCTCACCGGACTTGACCGGCTGGCCGGCATCGTCGACGAGCTTCAGCTCGTAACCCGGCACCGCCTTGCCGGTGGTGCCGTAGCGCAACGCCGAGGGCGAATTGGAAAGAAAGATGTGCAGCATCTCGGTCGAGCCGATGCCGTCCAAGATGTCGACGCCCGTCGCCGCCCGCCAGCGTTCACCGATGCCGGCCGGCAAGGCCTCGCCCGCCGATACGCAGCAGCGCAGCGAGAGCTCGGCTGGGGCCGGCAGCTCGCCCGAGGCCAGTAAGGCGGCGAACAGCGTCGGCACGCCATAGAAGATGCTGGGCCGGTGCTGGCGAAGGATGCGCGCGACCGCCGCCGGCGTCGGCCGTTCGGCCATCAGCACGGAGGTGGCCCCGACCCGAAACGGGAAGGTCAGCGCATTGCCGAGCCCGTAGGCGAAGAACAGCTTCGCCGCCGAGAACACCACATCGGCTTCGGCGATGCCAAGCACCGGCTTGGCGTAGAGCTCCGCGGTCTCGACCAGGCTCGACTGCACATGCACGGTGCCCTTGGGCTGGCCGGTCGAACCCGAGGAATAGAGCCAGAAGGCCGGATCGTCGGCCGTGGTTTGGGCCGGCTCCAGCATCGGCGAGGCAGCCGCCATGAGCTTCGCCAGCTCCGGCTGCCCGTGAACGTTCCTGCCCGCGATCGCCACCCGCGCCAGCCGCGGCTGGTCGTGGAGAGCCGACTGCACCCGCTCATAGAGCGCCTCCGAGATCACCGCCGCTCGGGCCCGGCTGTCACTCAGCATGAAGGCGTAGTCCTCGGCGGTCAGCAGCGTGTTCACCGGGACCGGCACGGCGCCGATCTTGATGGCACCCAGGAACACCGAGGCAAAGTCGATGCCGTCGGTCATGCACAGAAAAATACGCTGCTCCGGCTCGATGCCGAGCGCCTTCAAGGCGTTGCCGGCGCGGTTCACCCGTTCCGACAGCGCCCCGTAGGTGTACTGGCCGGCATCGTCGATGACCGCGAGCTTGCCGGCCCGGCCGGCGGCCAGGTTCCACTCGACCAGGTCGGCCGTGGCGTTGTAGTCGCGGGGGCGCGCGATCCGCGGCGGCGATGTCGAATGGTCGGCGATGGTGAAGCCGGTCATTGCGCCTTGCCGGCCGGCTCACGAGGCTGCCGGCCTGCTCCCTGATGTGCCGCCTCTGCTGATCCGGGCGACTATAGCTGGGCATCTTGCCCCAGGGCGCCGGTCAGTCAAGGGCAATCGGCATTATTGTGCATGTCGGGGGCTTGCCCTAGTCTGATCGCGCGATGCAGAGCGCACCCGGAAAGCGATCGTGACCAGCTCGCCCGTGAAGGCGAGGGGCATCGGCACGGCCGAGGCGGCCGGCGCCGAGGCCGATCGCTTCTTGAAGGAGCTGGGCGAGCGCACCCGCGGCTGGCGCGCCCGGCGCGGCATGACGCGAAAGCAGCTCGCCCAGGATTCGGGTGTTTCCGAACGGCACTTGGCCGAGCTCGAGAGCGGTCGCGGCAACGTCTCGATCCGGCTGCTGCGCCAGATCGCCGCGGCGATCGGCGTGAAGGTGGCTGCCTTGGTCGAGGAGGGGGAGGAGCATCCCGTCGAATTTGCGCTGATCCACGAGCTCATCCTCCGCCTGGAGCCCGCCGATCTCGCCGAGGCCTATCAGCTCCTATCCGCCCGCCGCGGCAGCAAGCGCTCCGGACGGGCTGGAAGGCTGGCGCTCATTGGCCTGCGCGGCGCCGGCAAGAGCACGCTCGGACGGCAATTGGCGAAGCGTCTCGGCGTTCCCTTCGTGGAGCTGGCTGCGGCGATCGAAGCGACCTCGCAGATCAGCGTCGCCGAGATCTTCTCGCTCTACGGCCAAGCCGCCTATCGGCGCTACGAACGCCGGGCGCTCGAGGGGGTGCTGGCCGCCCATGAGCGCGTGGTCATCACCACCGGCGGCAGCCTGGTTTCGGAAGCCGGCACCTTCGAGCTCCTGCTGGAGAGCTGCCACACCGTCTGGCTGCAGGCGAGCCCGGCCGAGCACATGGCCCGGGTCATGGCGCAAGGCGACTTCCGTCCGATGCAGGGCAATGCCGAGGCGATGGAGGATCTCCGGCGCATCCTCGACGGCCGCAAGGAGCTCTACGCCAAGGCCGATGCCGTGCTCGACACGTCGGGCCGCAGCGTCGCGGATTCCGCCGAGGCGCTGTGCCGCGTCGCCCGGCGCCTCCTCAGCGGCCAGCGCGCGCCGGCGCCCGGCTGATATGCATTATCTTGCAGGTTGGGCGGGCGCGGCCTAGCATCGCGCCCGTGAGGGAGAGCCCGAGATGATCAGCTTCGAAACCGATCCCAGCCGCTACCGTCATTGGAAGCTCGGCTTCGAGGGTCCGGTCGCCACGCTGGCCCTCGACGTCAGCGAGGATGGCGGCATCCGCGAGGGCTACAAGCTCAAGCTCAACTCCTACGACCTCGGCGTCGACATCGAGCTCAACGACGCGCTCCAGCGCATCCGCTTCGAGCATCCGGAGACGCGCACCGTCGTCATCACCAGCGCCAAGGAGCGGATGTTCTCCGCCGGCGCCAACATCTACATGCTGGCCGCCTCCAGCCATGCCTGGAAGGTGAACTTCTGCAAGTTCACCAACGAGACCCGGAACGGCATGGAGGATTCGAGCGAGCGGGGCCGGCTGAAATTCCTGGCGGCCCTCAACGGTCCGACCGCGGGCGGCGGCTATGAGCTGGCGCTTGCCTGCGATGAGATCCTGATGGTCGACGATCGCTCCTCGACCGTGAGCCTGCCGGAGGTGCCGCTCCTGGGTGTCTTGCCCGGCACCGGCGGCTTGACCCGGCTCACCGACAAGCGCCGGGTCCGCCGCGACTTGGCCGATCTCTTCTGCACCACCGCCGAGGGCGTACGCGCCGAGCGGGCGCTGGAATGGCGCTTGGTCGATCGCATCGCCAGGCCCGCCAACTTCGCCGGCCTCCTCGCCGAGCGCGCGAGGGTGCTTGCCGCCGATGATCCGGTGCTGCCGCCAGGCCCGGGAGTCAAGCTCGAGCCCTTGCAGCGCAGCGACACCGAGGACGGTTGGCGCTACGGGACGCTAGCGGTCGTGCTCGATCGGGAGCGACGGACGGCGCGGCTCGACATTGCGGCGCCGACAGCACCCGTCCCCGCCGACATTGCCGCCATCCGCGCCGAAGGATGCCGCTGGTGGCCGCTGCGATTCGCCCGCGAGCTCGACGACGCGATCCTGCTCTTGCGGGTGAACCATCCGGAGATCGGGCTCTGGCTCATTCGCACATCCGGCGACATCGATGCCGTGCTGGCGATGGACGCGCTCATGCTGGACAACGCCGATGACTGGCTGGTCGGCGAGACAATGGGCTTCCTCCGCCGCACCATCCGGCGCCTCGACGTCTCCTCGCGGAGCCTTTATGCCGTGGCCGAGCGGGGCTCGTGCTTCGCCGGGCTTCTCTATGAGCTGGCGCTGGCATCAGACCGCTTCTATCTGCTCGATGCCGAGGGCGATCCGCCGTCGATCGTGCTGGACCGACTCAATGTCGATGGACGGCTTGCTATGGGAACCGGGCGCACCCGGTTGGACCAGCGCTTTGCCGGCGATGGCGAAGCGATCGCCGCCGCCGAGGCGCGCCTCGGCCAGCGCATCGGCGCGGCGGAAGCGCGCCGGCTCGGCCTGGCGACCTTGACCCCCGACGAGCTCGATTGGGCCGATGAGATGCGCCTTGCCATCGAGGAGCGCGTCTCGCTCTCCCCCGACGCCTTGTCGGGGCTCGAGGCGAGCCTCCGCTTCGGCGGCGGCGAGAGTCTGGAATCGAAGATCTTCGGCCGGCTGTCGGCATGGCAGAACTGGGTGTTCGGCCGGCCGAACGCCGTGGGCGAGAAGGGGGCGCTCAAGCTCTTCGGCACCGGCAGCAAGGCGAAGTTCGATTGGGATCGGGTGTAGCGATGTCCATCAACTACGGCGAACGCATTCCCAACAATGTCGGCCTCGGCGACGACCGCGTGCTGCAGCGGGCGCTCGAGCACTGGCAGCCGAAGTTTCTCGATTGGTGGCGGGCGCTCGGGCCCGTGGATTTTCAATCTGCCGACGTGTTTCTCCGCACCGCCATCGGCGTCGACCAGCAGGGCTGGGCCAGCTACGGCACGGTCAAGATGCCGGATTATCGCTGGGGCATCTTCCTGGCCGAGCCCGGCCCCGATCGCCGCATCGGCTTCGGCGATCTCCTGGGCCAGCCGGTTTGGCAGCAAGTGCCGGGCGAGCACCGCTCGACCTTGCGCCGTCTCATTGTAACCCAAGGCGACACCGAGCCCGCCTCGGTCGAGCAGCAGCGCATGCTTGGCCACACCTGCCCGTCGCTCTACGATCTGCGCAACCTGTTCCAGGTCAACGTCGAGGAGGGACGGCATCTCTGGGCCATGGTCTATCTGCTGCACGCCTATTTCGGACGCGATGGCCGCGAGGAGGCCGAGCAGCTCCTGGAGCGGCATTCCGGCGACAGCGACAAGCCGCGCATCCTCAACACCTTCAACGAGCCGATCGACGATTGGTTGAGCTTCTTCATGTTCACCTATTTCACCGACCGCGACGGCAAGTACCAGCTGAAGAGCCTGGCCGAGAGCGGCTTCGATCCGTTGTCCAGGACCTGCCGGTTCATGCTGACCGAGGAGGCCTATCACATGTCGGTCGGCTTGACCGGCATCCTGCGCATCGTCCAGCGGACGGTCGAGGTGATGAAGGAGCTCGGCACCGATGACCCCGCACGCATTCGCGATGCCGGTGCCATCGACCTTGCGACCTTGCAGCGCTACATGAACTTCTGGTTCAGCTCGTCGCTCGATCTCTTTGGCGCGGAAGTTTCGAGCAATGCCGCGACCACCTTCGCCAACGGCATCAAGGGGCGGGCGGACGAGGCGAGCTACGCCGATCACGATGCCTCGAAGGAGAGCTTCCGGCTGGAGCAACCCACTGCCGATGGGCGCATCGGCGAGGAGGACGTCCCCATGCGCAGCGCGCTTAACGAGGTGTTGCGCCGGGCCTATGTGGGGGATTGCGGCGTCGGCGTCCGGCGCTGGAACCGGATCGTCCGCAAGGGCGGCTTCGAAACGGAACTCCGCCTGCCGAGCCCGCGCTTCAATCGCACCATCGGCGTCTGGGCGGGACAAAGCTACGGTCCCGACGGAGCCAGGTTGGAGTTCGATGCGTTCGCCCGTCAGCGCGCGGGCTGGCTGCCGTCGGATGCCGACCGCGGTTTCGTCAAGGCGCTGATGCGTCAAGTGCGCGAGCCCGGGAAGATCGCCGGCTGGATCGCGCCGCCCGAGCGCGGCATCAATAACCTTCCCGTTGAGTACGCGTACGTCACGCTTTCCTAGCGCCGGGCAGTCTGCCTTCCTCAACCGAATGCTGGAAGCCGAGCGTGCCGGGGCCAAGGCGCTCGTCGTGTTCATGAGCGATCACCCGCGCAGCAGCGAGGCCTGGACGACGTTGCGAAAGGTCCAGGCGGACGAGGCGCGCAACTGCGCGCTGATCGGCAAGTTGCTCGAACAAGCCGGCACACCTTACAGCCACGAAACCGGCGAGTTCTATGCCAAGGCGATCGCCGTCAACGGGCCGATAGAACGAATCGAGTTCCTCGTGAAAGGTCTGCGCTGGGCCGTTCGCGCCATGGACGAAGGGTTGAAGTCCCTGGACGGCGCGCCTGGAAGTACGTTCCTGAAAATGCGCGATTCACATCTACGCAGCATCGCGGCGTGCGAGTCACTGGCGCGCTCCCTGCGCGCGAGTTAGGCGGATATGCGATTCAACCATGCCTTCGAGCCTTGAGTTCGCCCCGGCCAGAGTGGACCTGGAACGGCGTGCCGACGGCAGCATGCTGCTGCGCTCGCCGCAGCCGCTCGGCGTACCGGCGCGGTGCGTCACCACCTGGCTGATGGATTGGTCGGTGCGGGCGCCCGAGAGGACTTTTCTCGCCGAAAGAAAAGGCGACGCCTGGCGCAGGATCAGCTACCGCGATGCCTACGGCGCGGCCCGCAGGATCGGCC